>NZ_JBSHAP010000006.1:31699-136502 GCF_053611565.1 Kitasatospora sp. NPDC054795 | reverse complement strand
TTCCGGGTGGGGCCCGCCTGCCCGCCGGGCGGCGGGCCCGGCCTGCGGGTGCCCCCCGCCCCCCCCCGGGGGGGCAGGGGGGGTGGGCGGCCGCACGACAACAGACGGAAAACAGCGAACAGCTGACAGATTTCGAAATCTGTCAGCTGTTCGCTGTCATCTGTTACCGGTCGCCTGTTACCGGTCACCTGTCACTCGCGACCCGGCGACGACCGGGCGGCTCACCGACCGGCGATCGCGTGCACGAACTTCGCGCCGTCGATGGTGCCCAGGCCGCTGGCGAGGTCGTAGCCCTCGGTGGCGTTGTAACCGGTGACGCCGTTCCAGCCGTTGTCGCCCTGCTTGACGTCCACGATGCCGCTCCACTTGCTCGGCAGCAGGTTCATGCCGTAGAGGCGCCAGTTGAGCTGGCCGAGGCGGTGGCCGGCGAGCTGGTCGGCGAGCGCGACGACGCCCGAGAACAGCGGGGTGGCCTCGCTGGTGCCGCCGGTGAGGTGCCAGCCGACCGAGGTCGGGTCGTAGGACTCGTAGGTCCAGGCGGCGCCGTCCACGGCCGCGCTCATGCTGATGTCCGGGGTGCCGCGGTGGTTGCCGGTGACGCCGGCGACGCCGGCCTGGTACCACGGGCGCTCGAAGATGCCCGAGACGCCACCGCCGCCGGCGCCGGACTTGTCGTGCCACACCTTGTCGGGCGCGGTGCGGTTGCCGGAGTCGTCCAGGGTGAGCTGGGTGCCGCCGATGGAGGTGACCAGCGGGTCCGAGGACGGCCAGGAGTTGACCTTGTACGGGTACAGGTCGCTGCCGTTCTCCTGGGCGTCGGTGGCGCCGTTGTCGCCGGAGGCGGCGAGCACGGTCACGTTGTGGTCGGCGGCGGCCTGGAAGGCGTACCGCAGATCGGTGAGCGACTTGAAGTCGCCCTTGTCGTAGCCCGGGAAGGTGTTCTCGGTGGCGCCGAAGCTCTGCGAGATGACGTCGGCGCGGCCGGCCTTGATGAGGGCCTTCTCGGCGTCCATCATCTCGGGCAGGCCGGTGGTGCCCTCGGTCTCGGCGACGCCGGTCTCGACCAGGATGATGTGGGCGTCGGGGGCGATCGCGTGGGCGTACTCGACGTCCAGGGTGGTCTCGCCGGCCCAGCCGGTGTGGTCGGGGTTCTTCGGGTCCCAGGTGGGGACGTTGCCCCACTTGACCACCTCGACGTTGGTGTCCGGGATGCCCCACTGCTTGTCGAAGACCTCCAGGTCGTGCTGGATGGTCGGCGAGCCGAAGGAGTCGACGATGACGATCGTGCGGCCCTTGCCGGTGATGCCCTCCTGGTACAGCGGGTTCAGGTTGTAGGCGGCCCGGTACTGGAGCGGCGAGTAGCAGTGGATGCCGACCTGGCTGACGCACTGGGTGGTGCTCAGCGGCGCGGGGCGGCCCTGGGCGCTGTGCTGCCCGAAGGAGGCGGGGCGGACGTGGACGCCCGTGAGGTCGTGGGCGGGGGAGGCGATCGCGGTACCGGCGGCCGGTACGGCGACGGTGCCGGCCGTGAGGGCGGTGGCCCCCACGGCGAGAAGGGCCAGGGCGCGGCGGAGGGTGGCGGGGCTGCCCATGGGGCTCCTTGGGGCGCAGGGCCTGACCTGGTTCGGTCGGGTCGGTCCGGCCATCCCATCGAGAGCCGCATGATCATGCCATAGTCAATTGGTGGGGTCATATGATCAAGGGCATGGTCATGCTCGGCCACGCGAAAAGGTAAAGGTCGCCCCAGGGGAAAGTAACTTCCCACTTGGGGCGACCTGGTGACGATGCGTCAGAAAGGTGGCTAGCGCGCCCCGCCGTTGACGTACAGCGTCTGCCCGCTGACGTAGGAGGCCTCCTCGCTGGCCAGGAAGGCGACGACCGAGGCGATCTCCTCCGGCTGTCCGACCCGGCGCAGCGGCGTCCGGGCGGCGACCTCGCCCTGGTGGTCCTCGGCGCTGCTGCCGACCCGTTCGGCGGTGGCCGCGGTCATCGCGGTGGCGATGTACCCGGGCGCGACGGCGTTGACGTTGATGTTGAACGGGCCCAGCTCGATCGCCAGGGTCGCGGTGAGGCCCTGGATGCCGGCCTTGGCGGCCGCGTAGTTGGCCTGGCCCCGGTTGCCGAGGGCGGAGCGCGAGCTGAGCGAGACGATCTTCCCGTACTTCTGCGCCACCATGTACTTCTGGGCCACGTGGCTGCAGTTGTACGCGCTGGTCAGGTTGACCGTCAGCACCGCGTCCCAGTCGGCCTTGGGCATCCGGAAGAACAGGTTGTCCCGGGTGATCCCGGCATTGTTGACCAGGATGTGCAGTCCGCCGAGGTCCGCCGCGACCTGGGCGAACACCGCCTCCACGGCGTCGTAGTCGGCCACGTCGCAGCCGTACGCCCGTGCGGTGCCGCCCTTGGCGGTGATCTCGGCGACCGTCCCGGCCGCCCGCTCGGCGGTGAGGTCGACGACGGCGACCGCCGCGCCCTCCTCCGCCAGCCGGCGGGCGGTGGCCGCCCCGATGCCCTGCGCCGCGCCGGTCACCACGGCGACCTTGCCCGCGAACCGCGTCATGTGAACTCCTCGGTGGTTAGGATCGACAGTCGACAAGTTGACGGTCGACAAGCGGTGGACCACGGATGGTCAGACGTTTTCGACCAGCACGGCCGTTCCCTGCCCCACACCCACGCACATGGTGGCCAGGCCGCGCCGGGCACCGGTACGGCGCATCCGGTGCAGCAGGGTGGTGAGGATGCGGGCGCCGGAGCCGCCCAGGGGGTGGCCGAGCGCGATCGCCCCGCCGCTGGGGTTGACCACCTCCTCGGCCTGCTCCGGGCCGAAACCGATGCCGTCGGCGGAGGCCAGCGCCTGGGCGGCGAAGGCCTCGTTCAGTTCGGCGGTGTCCAGATCGGCGAGCGACCAGCCGGCCCGCGCGAGCACCTTCGCCGTGGCCGGTACCGGACCGATGCCCATGACATCCGGGTGCACCCCGGCCGAGGCGCCGGCCACGTACCGGCCGAGCGGCTGGAGCCCGAGGTCGCGCAGCGCCTCCTCGCCGACCAGGACGAGCCCGGCCGCGCCGTCGTTCATCGGCGAGGCGTTCCCGGCGGTGACCGTGCCCCCGGCGCGGAACACCGGTTTGAGGCCGGCGAGCCTCGCCAGGCTGGTGTCCTCGCGGATGCCCTCGTCCCGGCTCACCGTCACGCCGTCCGGCCGCTCGACCGGGACCAGTTCGGCGTCGAAGTGCCCGTCCTTGCGGGCGGCGCCGGCCCGCTGGTGGCTGCGCAGCGCGAAGGCGTCCTGGCGCTCCCGGCCGATGCCGTACCGGGCGGCCACCTCCTCGGCGGTCTCGCCCATGCTGAGCACGCCGTGCAGTTCGGCCATCCGCGGGTTGGTGAGCCGCCAGCCGAGCCGGGTGTCGAAGGTCTCCATCCGGTGCGGCAGCGCCTCGTCCGGGCGGGGCAGGACGAAGGGCGCGCGGGTCATCGACTCGCAGCCGCCGGCCAGCACCACGTCCGCCTCGCCGGAGCCGATGGCCCGGGCGGCGAGGGTGACGGCCTCCAGGCCGGAGGCGCAGAGCCGGTTGACGGTGGCTCCGGGGACGGTCTCCGGCAGGCCGGCCAGCAGGACGGCCATCCGGGCGGCGTTGCGGTTGTCCTCGCCGGCCTGGTTGGCGGCGCCCCAGTAGACGTCGTCGATCCGGGCGGGGTCGAGCGCGGGGACGTCGGCGAGCAGGGCGCGCAGCACGGTGGCCGAGAGGTCGTCCGGGCGGACCGTGGCGAGCGCGCCGCGCAGCCGGCCGATGGGTGTGCGGCGGGCGGCGGCGAAGTAGACGGGACGCACGTCGTCGGGCTCCTTGTCGGGTGGCGGGGCGGTGGTGTCCGTGGGCGGGTTCAGAAGGCGTTGACGCCGGTCAGGGCGCGTCCGATGAGCAACTGGTGGATCTGGCTGGTGCCCTCGTAGAGCGTCATCACCCGCGCGTCGCGCAGGTATTTGCCGACCGGATACTCGTCGATGAAGCCGTAGCCGCCGAAGACCTGGAGCGCGTTGTTGGCGGCCCGCACGGCGGCCTCGCTGGCGTACAGCTTGGCGACGGAGGACTCGGTGGCGAACGGCAGGCCGCGCTCGATGTGGTCGGCGACCTTCCAGGTGAGCAGCCGGGCCGCCTCGACGTCCACGGCGATGCCGGCCAGCAGTTCCTGGACGAGCTGGTGCGCGGCGATCGGCTTGCCGAACTGCTCGCGCTCGCCCGCGTAGCGGACGGCGGCCTCCAGACAGGCCCGGGCGATGCCGACGCAGCCGGCCGCCACCGACATCCGGCCCTTGGCCAGCGCGGCCATCGCCACCGTGAAGCCCTTGCCGACCTCGCCGAGCCGGGCGGTGTCCGGCACCCGGACGTCCTCGAAGGAGAGCCCGGCGGTGGCCTGGCCGCGCAGGCCGAGCTTGCCGTGGATCTCGGTGCGGGTGAAGCCGGGCAGGTCGGTGGGGACCAGGAAGGCGGTGATGCCCCGGTGGCCGCGCTCCTGCGGTCCGTCGCCGCCGGTGCGGGCGAAGACCAGCGCGACGTCGGCCCAGGTGCCGTTGGTGATGAAGGTCTTGGCGCCGCTGATCAGCCAGTGGTCGCCGTCCCGGACGGCCCGGGTGGTGAGGTTGGCGGCGTCCGATCCGGTGCCCGGCTCGGTGAGCGCGAAGCAGGCGAGGGACTCGCCGGAGGTGAGCCGGGGCAGCCAGTGCCGCTTCTGCTCCTCGGTGCCGAAGGCGTTGACGGACTTGCCGACCAGGCCGAGCGAGACCGAGACGATCCCGCGCACGGCCGAGTCGCCGCGCCCGAGCTCCTCCAGCACGAGGCAGTACGCGAGGTGGTCGCCGCCGCTGCCGCCGTACTCCTCCGGGATGGTCAGCCCGAGGAAGCCGACCTTCGCCAGCTTGCCGACGATCGCCCGGTCGACGGACTCGGCGCGGTCCCACTCGGCGGCGTACGGGACGATCTCGCGGTCGGTGAAGGAGGCGGCGAGGTCACGGACGGCGCTCTGCTCCTCGGACAGCTCCAGGTTCACGGCGGCTCCCGAATCCGGTGTCCTGGGCCCGGTGCGGGGTCCGGGCCGATTAAACTAGCGCTGCAAGTTTTATGAGGGCGACTGTAGCCCCGCCCGGCCCGCGCTGGGAAGGGGCACCTGCCAGAATCGGTCCCCGACACACCCGACCGGAGGAACCCGCCGCGATGGCCCGTCCACGCACCCCGCTGCTCAGCCGCGAGCGCATCGTCGCCGCCGCACTGCGGCTGATCGACGACGAGGGGCTGGACGCCCTCTCCACCCGCCGACTCGCCACCGAGCTGTCCGTCAGCGGGCCCTCGCTCTACAACCACTTCGCCACCAAGGACGACCTGCTGGACGCGGTGGTGGACAGCGTCATCGGCGAGGTCGACCTGTCGATGTTCGGGGCCGCGGCCGGGGCCGTGGGGGACGCCGGGGCCGCGGGAGCTGCTGGGAGTACCGGGAGCGCCTGGCCGCAGGCGCTGCGCGACTGGGCGCGCTCCTACCGCGCCGCGCTGGCCGCTCACCCCAACATCGTCCCGGTCCTGGCCCAGGGCCCCGGGCGCCGGCCGAACGCGCTGCGGCTGGCCGACGCGGTCTTCGGCCACCTGGTCGAGTCCGGGTGGCCCCGCGGACAGGCCACCAGGATCGGCGCCCTGATGCGCTACTTCGTCACGGGCTCGGCGCTCGCCTCCTTCGCGGCCGGATTCCCGGCGGACGCCGAGGTCTACGACGCGGCCGACTACCCGCACCTCGGTGAGGCGCACCGACTGGCCGGGCACCGGGGGACGGTGGACGAGGGCGCCTTCGAGACCGGGCTGGAGGCGCTGCTCGACGGGCTCGCCCTGCGCTACGCCCGGCTCGCCGAGCGGCCCTGACCCGTCGAGCGATGCCCGCCGCGCGACGCCTGGCCGGCCTCGCCTCTTCGCCGTGCGGGCCCGGCCCTGCGGAAACGACGCGGCCCCCGCGCCTCCGCGCCGATCGCGCGGGGGTGCGGGGGCCGGGAGGCCGAGGGACGGCGGATCAGCCCATGTCCTCCAGCCGGACACCCTTGGTCTCCTTCATGAACTTCGCCACGAAGAGGACGGACAGCGCCGCGAAGGCGGCGTAGACCAGGTAGGTCGCCGACAGGTTCCAGTGCGACATGGACGGGAACGAGACGGTGATCACCCAGTTCGCGATCCACTGCGCGGAGGCGGCGACGGAGAGGGCGGCGGCGCGGATCCGGTTCGGGAACATCTCGCCGAGCATCACCCAGACGACCACGCCCCAGGACATCGCGAAGAACAGCACGAAGGCGTTGGCGGCGACCAGCGCGACGGTGCCCTGGAGGTCGGGCAGGGTGAGGTTGTCCCCGCTGCCGGTGGCCGAGGAGAAGGCCCAGCCGGCGGTGCCGAGCGCAACCGCCATGCCGACCGAGCCGATCAGGGCGAGCGGCTTGCGGCCGATCCGGTCGACCAGCACGATCGCGATCACGGTGCCGAGGATGTTGATCACCGAGCCGACGAAGCTGATCAGCAGCGAGTTGCTCTGGTCGATGCCGACCGACTGCCACAGGATCGACGAGTAGTAGAAGATCACGTTGATGCCGACCAGCTGCTGGAAGACCGACAGGCCGATGCCGACCCAGACGACGGGGAGCAGACCGAACCGGCCGCCGAGCAGGTCGCGGAAGCGCGGGCGGTGGTCGGAGGCGATCAGCGACTGGATCTCGGCGATCCGGGCGTCGGTGTCCGTTCGCTCGCCCTCGACCTCGGCGAGCACCTTGCGGGCGTCGTCCAGGCGCTCGGCCTGGATCAGGTAGCGCGGGGACTCGGGGATGACCGAGGAGAGCACGAAGTAGACCGCGGCCGGGACGACGCAGATGCCGAGCATCCACTGCCAGGCCTCCAGCCCGAGCAGCTGGCCGCGGGTGTCGCCGCCGGCCGCCTGCGCCAGCACCCAGTTGACCAGCTGGGATATCGCGATGCCGAGCACGATGGCGGCCTGCTGGAAGGAGGCCAGCCGGCCCCGGTACTTGGTCGGCGCGACCTCGGCGATGTAGGTCGGGGCGATCACCGAGGCGATGCCGATGGCCGCGCCGCCGAGGACGCGCCAGAGGGCGAGGTCCCAGGCGGAGAACGGCAGCATCGAGCCGACCGCGCTGATCGCGAAGAGCAGCGCGCCCGCCTTCATGACCTTGATGCGGCCGTACCGGTCGGCGAACCGTCCGGCGAACGCGGCGCCGACCGCCGAGCCCAGCAGCGCGGAGGAGACGATCAGGCCGGTCACGCCGCTGCCGACGCCGAACTTCTCCTGGATCCCGGAGACGGCGCCGTTGATCACGGAGCTGTCGTAGCCGAAGAGGAAGCCGCCGAGGGCCGCTGCCGCGGTGATGAAGACGACGAAGCCGAGGCGGCCGGGCGCGGGGGCCTCGACCGCCCCGGAGGGCTTCTGGGTGACGCTCACGATCTGACTCCTGGTACTCAACGCTGAGCTCGGTAGCCGAGATCGTAACCCCTATTCGTTTAAGTCTTGTACACCTGGACCCTCAAGTTTCGCTCTGAGAATTCGTAAGGTGAACAAGCAAATTGGGCCGCCCGGGTGTGCCGGTCAGGCCGGCGAGGCGAGGGAGAGTCCGAACCGGCCCCGGGGGTCGGTCCACCAGTGGCTCAGTCGCAGCCCGGCCGCCGACAGCTCCCGGGCCACCCGTTCCCGGCGGAACTTGGCCGAGACCTCGGTGCGCAGCTCCTCGCCCCGGGCGAAGTGCACCGGCAGGTCCAGGGTCGGGATCTTCACGGTCTGCGAGCGCAGCGAGCGCAGCCGCATCTCGATCCACTCCTGTTCGGCGTCCCAGAGCGCGACGTGCTCGAAGGCCTCCGGGTCGAAGTCGGCGCCCAGCTCGCGGTTGAGCACGTTCAGCACGTTCCGGTTGAACTCGGCGGTCACCCCGGCGTCGTCGTCGTAGGCGGCGACCAGCACCGCCGGGTCCTTGACCAGGTCGGTGCCGAGCAGCAGGAAGTCGCCCGGGTCGAGGGCGGCGCGCAGGCCGCGCAGGAAGGCGGCGCGCTCCTGGGGCAGCAGGTTGCCGAGGGTGCCGCCGAGGAAGGCGACCAGGCGCGGGCCGCCCTCCGGCGGCAGCCCGAGCCGGGTGGTGAAGTCGGCGAGCACGCCGTGCACCGCGAGTCCGGAGTACTCGGCGGCGAGCGCGGCGCCGGCCGCGGTCAGGGCGCTCTCGCTGACGTCCACCGGGACGTACGTCTCCAGGGTGCCGAGCGCGCGCAGGGCGTCCAGCAGCAGCCGGGTCTTCTCGGAGGAGCCGGAGCCCAGTTCGACCAGGGTGCGGGCCCCGGTGGCGGCCGCGATCTCGCCGGCCCGGGCGGTCAGGATGGCCCGCTCCGCGCGGGTCGGGTAGTACTCGGGCAGTCGGGTGATCTCCTCGAACAGCTCGCTGCCCCGCGCGTCGTAGAACCACTTCGGCGGCAGCCACTTGGGCTGCGAGGTCAGCCCGTGCCGCACGTCGTGGCGCAGCGCGGTGCTGAAGTGGTCGGAGGGCAGCAGTCGGACGAGATCGAAGGTGTCCATGACAGGGTGGTTCCTCTGTTCAGAAGATGAAGGGAGAGTGGGGGGTCAGTCGCGGCCGGGGAGGCGGTTCACGGCGATGCCGCGCGCGTCCACCAGCAGCAGCGAACCGTCCGGGACGGGCGTCCAGCCGGGCGCGTCGTCGTACGGCTCGGAGGCCACCACCGTGCCGAGGCCCGGCAGCGTGCGGTGGTACAGGGTGTCGCCCCAGGTGGTCGCGGCGATCGCGGTGCCGTCGGTGAGCAGCAGGTTGAGCCGGCCGGTGGTGTGCGCGGCGACATCCGCCACGGTGCCCGCCAGCGCCTCGCCGAGCCCCGCGCCGGCCCGCAGCCGGTGCAGGGCGAGCGCCCACAGCAGCGCCGAGTCGGTGCGCGCCTGCAGGTCCAGCAGCTCGGCCGGGGGCAACAGGGCGGCCAGGGCGTCCAGCTTGCCGGGCCAGCCGGCCACCGCGCCGTTGTGGCTGAACAGCCAGCGCTCGGCGGCGAACGGCGCGGCCGCGCCCTCGCCCGGCGCGCAGCCCTCGGTGGCGGAGCGGACGGCGGCCAGCAGCGCCCGGGTGCGGACCACCCGGGCGAGGTCGGCGAAGGTCTCGTCCGCCCAGATCGGACCGGTCCGGCGGTAGCGGGCGGGTACTTCGTCGCCGTCCGCGTACCAGCCGAGGCCGAAGCCGTCCGCGTTGACCGTGCCGTACTGCTGGACCCGGGGGGCCCAGGACTGCCGGTACAGGCTGTACGGCGGCTGCACCAGCAGTTCTCTGGGTGTCAACGGCTCGCCCAGATAGGCGATGTGACGGCACATCAGGCCGACTCCAGGTCGCGCGCGGTGCGGAACCCGGCGAAGATCTGCCGCCGGATCGGGTAGTCCCAGTTGCGGAAGGTGCCCCGGCAGGCCACCGGCGCCACCGCGAAGCAGCCGCCGCGCAGCACCTTGTACTCGGGGCCGAAGAACACCTCCGAGTACTCCTGGTACGGCCAGGCCCGGAATCCCGGGTAGGAGCGGAAGTCGCTGGCCGTCCACTCCCACACGTCGCCGATCAACTGGCGCACCCCGTACGGGGACTGCCCCTTCGGGTAGCTGCCCGCACCGGCCGGGCGCAGATGGCGCTGGCCGAGGTTGGCGTGCTCGGGGCCGGGCGGCCCGTCGCCCCAGGGGTAGCGGCGGGAGCGGCCGGTGGCCGGATCGTGCCGGGCCGCCTTCTCCCACTCGGCCTCGGTCGGCAGCCGCCGTCCGGCCCACCGGGCGTACGCGTCCGCCTCGTACCAACTGACGTGCAGGACCGGCTCGTCCGGCTCTACCGGTGCGACCGTGCCGAAGCGCCGGCGCAGCCACTGGCCGTCCAGGTGGCGCCAGAAGAGCGGGGCGGTCAGGTCGGCGCGCCGGCGGTGCTCCCAGCCCTCCGGCGTCCACCAGCGCGGGTCGTCGTAGCCGCCGTCCGCTATGAACCGCTGGTAGGCCGCGTTGGTGACCGGGGTGGTGTCCAGCAGGAAGGCTGGCAGGTCGACGGTGTGCGCCGGGCGCTCGTTGTCCAGCGCCCACGGCTCGGTGTCCGTTCCCATGGTGAACGGCCCTGCGGGGATGAGGACTTCGGCGGGCAGGGTGGCCGCTTCGGCGGGCGCGGGCGGCGGCGGGGGAGCGGCCAGGGCCGGCTCGCCGGTGCGCAGCTGGTGGGTGATCAGCATGGTCTCGTCGTGCTGCTGCTCGTGCTGGGCGATCATCCCGAACGCGAACCCGGCCTCCAGCAGCGGCGCGCCCTCCAGCGGGCTGGCGGCCAGCAGGTCCAGCACCCGGCCGCGCACCTCGTGGGCGTAGGCGCGGGCCTCGGCCGGCGGCAGCAGCGGCAGGGCGGGGCGCTCGGCGCGGGGGTGCTGGAAGGCGTCGTAGAGCGGATCGATCTCCGGGTGCATCGGGTCGCGGCCGCCGACGTTGCGCAGCAGCCAGAGCTCCTCCTGGTTGCCGATGTGCGCGAGGTCCCAGACCAGCGGGGACATCAGCGGGGAGTGCTGGGCGGTGAGATCGCCGTCCTCGACGCAGTCGGTCAGGGCGGCGGTGCGGGCGCGGGCGGCCAGCAGCTCGGTGGCGATGCTCTCGCGCAGTGCCTCGGTGCCGGCGGTGCCGGCGGTGCCGAGGCCGTCGAGGCTGCCGGTGGGGCCGGTGAGGCCGGTTCCACCCGTGGCGTCGGTACGGTCCGTGCTGCCTGCCCCGGCATCCCCGTGGGATCGGACGTCGGTCATGATGCGGCCTCCTCCGGGGGAGTGCGTCGGGTGCCGGAGCGCAGGGCGTCCAGCTGGTCGTCGGCCGGGCAGCGGCCGCGCGCGGGGTAGCGCTCGGCGAACTCGGCGACGGTGGTGCGCAGCCGCCCGGCACCGGGCAGGCGGCCCAGTGCGGCGTCGGCGGCGGCGAAGCAGGCGAGGGCGGCGCGGCGCAGCTCGGGGTCGGCCGTCGCCAGGGTGGCGGCGCGGCGCCAGACCCCGCTGCGCGGCGGTCGCGGGCCGTCCGCCCCCTCCCGCCGGTCGATGGCGTCCAGCGGCTCCAGCGCGGCCAGTGCGGCATCGGCGGCCAGCGCGTCCTCCAGCAGTGCGGTGACCAGCGCGGTGACCACCACCCAGCCGTCCCCGGGCTGGGCGTCGATCATCCGCAGCTCCAGGTGGCCGCGCGGGCGCACCGGCGGGAAGAGGGTGGTGCGGTGGTAGTCCAAGTCGTCGAGGGTGGGCGGGCGTTCGCCCCCGCCGCGGATCCAGTCGCGGAACGTCAGACCGGCCGGGGCCGTCCAGGGCAGGCCCTCGGGCCGTCGCACGCACAGCACCCGGGCGTCCAGCACGTACTGCGCCCACGCCTCGCGCGGATCGCCGTGGTCCGGCTCGGGGGCCAGCGTGCGGGTCGGGTCCATCCTGGACCAGACGGTCTGCCGGGTGGACCGGTGACCGGTCGGACTGCCTTCCAGGATCGGCGAGTTGGCGAAGGCGGCGACCAGCACCGGGCCCAGCAGATGGGCCAGTCGCCAGCGGCGCTCCACCGCGTGCGGACCGTCCGTGTCGCCAGCGTCCAGGCACACCTGCACCGACGCGGTACCGGTCATCATGATCCGGCCCCAGGGCCCCGCGGAGTCGAAGAAGCGCTCCATCGCGAGGTAGCGGGGGTGGTCCAGCACCATCGGTCGGGGACGGGCCAGCGGGTCCGTTCCGGTGCCGGTGAGTCGAAGGCCCTGCGCCGCGAAGGCGGCCCGCAGGGCGGTCAGATCACGTCGGGTGTCCTCGACGCAGGCCAGGAGGCCGGTGGCGGGCGGGGAGCTGAGCTCGACCTGTCCGCCGGGTTCGAGCGTGAGGCGCGAACCGGAGGGGAGGGAGTCGCCGTCCGGGCCGCCGAGGGGCAGCGAATCCAGTGCGGCGTGGAGCAGTTCCGGCCGTACGGGCCGGGTGGGACATTGATCGTCATGGACGAACCACTCGACCTCCACCCCCACCAGGCGGGGCGGTCCGATCTTGAAGCAGACGCCCGACACGTGGCTGCGCGCCCCCGATTCGGTCAACGGGGTCACCCCCGACGGGGGTAGTGGCGTGCTCTGCCGTTCGGGCGGAGTGGTGCGGGATACCGGTATCACCGGACTCACCATCCTCGGGATCACGATTGCGGCCCGGTCTACCCTGCCCAGTCTGCTACGGAGCATGCGGGGGCGCCCCGCAAAATTCGCGTGAACGCTCGTTTTCGCAGGTCAGAGGTGTGGCGAACGAGTGAGGGCGGGATTTTCCGGCCGACCGGCGGGCGGGGCCCGGGCCCGATCCGGCCGGGGCATGTGCCGGGGTCACAGGCGCTCCAGCCGTTCCAGGACGGTCGTCAGGACCGGCCCCGGCAGGGCGTAGTTCAGCCGCAGCGAACCCCGGCCGCCGGAGCCGAACTCGGCGCCGTCGGAGGCCTCCAGGCCGCAGCGCTCCAGCAGGGCCCGGCGGGCGTCGGCGGGCGGCAGGCCGAGCGCGGCGGCGTCCAGCCAGAGCAGGTAGGAGGCGTGCGGGGCGGAGCGGACGGCGGGCCCGAGCCGGTCGGTCAGCCGGGTGCGGGCGGCGGTCAGGTGGGCGAGCAGCGCGTCCAGCCAGGGGCCGCCCTCGCGCAGTGCCGCCTGCTGCACGGTCTGTTCCAGTAAGCCGCCCTCCCAGAGGCCGTAGCCGGCCAGTGCCTCGGTGAACCGGGTGCGCAGCCCGGCATCGGGGACGAGGGCGAAACCGCTGGGGATGCCGGAGCAGTTGAAGGTCTTGCCGACGGAGTTGAGGGTGACGACGTGGCGCAGGTGCGCCGGGTCGGCGGTGGCGACGGCGACGGGGTGGGCGCGGCCGGGGTGGGTGAGGTCGCCGTGCACCTCGTCCGAGACCAGCAGCGCGCCGCTCTCGGCCGCCCGCGCGGCGAGACCGCGCACCGCGCCGAGGGGCCACACGGTGCCGGAGGGGTTGTGCGGGTTGCTCAGCAGTACGGCGCCGGCGGGGCGGGGGAGCGGGCCGTGCGGGAGCCGGTAGCCGTCCGGGCCCAGGTGCAGCGGCAGTGCGTGGTGGGGGAGGCCGGCCGCGCGGCAGAGCTGGGCGAAACCGCCCCACTCGGGGGTGGGGAAGAGGACGGGGGCCTGCGGCCGTACGGTCTCCAGCAGGATGCGCAGCGCGGTGCGCGGGCCGCAGGGCAGCAGCAGGACCCAGTCCGGGTCCACCGCGGCGCCGTGCCGGGCGCGGTACCAGTCGGCCACCAGGGTGCGGCCGGCCGGGTCGCACACCGTGTAGCCGTACGCGCGGTGGCGGGCGCGCCGTTCCAGCGCCTCGGCGACGGCGGGCGGGCCGGGCAGGTCCATGTCGGCGAGGCTCATCGGGATCACCTCGGGTGCGCCCGCGCGGGCCCACTTGCTGCTGCCGGTGCCGGTCCGGTCGAAGGGGGCGTCGAACCCGAAGTCGAACCCCAAGTCGGGGCCGGGGCCGAGGGCACCGCGAACAGATGACAGATTTCGAAATCTGTCATCTGTTTGCTGAAAGCTGTCGTCCGTCATCTGTTCGCCGTCACCGGCCGCTCGTCGTCCGTCGTCCCGCCGCCCGCCAGGTGGGCGGCGAGCCCCCGCCGCCCCCGGCGCATCATCACCGCGTGGTTGGCCCGGAACAGCGGGTGCAGCGGCAGGGCGAGCCGGCGCAGCAACGGCTTGCCGGGTCGGGTGTCCTCCTCGAACAGCACCCGGCTGCCCGTGCTGCCCGTGCCGCCCGTGCCGCCGTCGGCGTCCGGCGTCACCGTGAACCGCGTCCACCCGGTCAGGTCGCCCCGCATGATCACCTCCAGCACCCCGGCGGCCGGGTCGCGCCGGGTCGCCACCAGGCCGATCACCAGCCGGTACGGCAGCAGCGCGCGCACCACCACGTCCCCGCGGTCCTCGCCGGTCGGCCGAACCTCGCGGATCTCCGGCCACCACAGCGGGTAGCTCCGCACGTCCTCCAGTGCCGCGTACACGGCGGGCGCCGGAGCCGCGAGCCGCCAGACGCCCCGGAATCGGTAGTGGTTGGGGTCCACCACCCCACCCTAGTGCGGCCCGGCCGGCCCGAGGGGCGAACGCCGGTGGACCGTTGTCGAGTTGGTCCCCGGTGTGGACCCGCGCCGGCGGACGGGCGTTCCGGAGGTGTCCGTCCTTCGGGAAGGATGCATTCCGCTTGCACCCGTTCGGGGTGCGGGGGAGGATCTTGTGTGCTTGTAGTCTCAACAGTCACAGCGGCATCCCCAGGGTGCTGCCACCCCAGAACCGGAGTGAAGGAGTCACAGGCATGCGGCGACCGAGCTGGGTACCGGAGGGTACGGACCTGGACAAACCGAACGCCGCGCGGGTCTACGACTACTACCTGGGGGGCTCCCACAACTTCGAGGTCGACCGGGAGATGGCCCGCAAGGCGATGGCCCTGTGGCCGGAGCTGCCGCAGATCATGCGCTCCAACCGCGCCTTCCTGCGCCGCGCCGTGACCTTCCTCGCCGAGCAGGGCGTCAGCCGCTTCCTGGACATCGGCTCCGGCATCCCCACCTTCAGTGCGGTGCACGAGATCGCCCGCGAGATCCGCCCCGGGGCGAAGGTCGTCTACGTGGACCGCGACCCGGTCGCCGTCGCGCACAGCCGTCTGCTGCTGGAGGACGACCGGGACAGCGCCGTCGTCCAGGCCGACCTGCGCGACGTGGCCGACCTGCTGGCCCGCCCCGAGGTCGCCGAGCTGCTGGCGGCCGGCGAGCCGGTGGCCGTGCTGCTGGTCGCCGTCGCCCACTTCGTCAGCGACGAGGAGGACCCGTGGAAGCTGATCGGCGTGATCCGCGACGCCCTCCCGCCCGGCAGCGCGCTGGTGCTCTCGCACGCCTCCCTGGAGGGCCGCCCGGACCAGGCGGAGGACCATCAGAAGCTGTACCGGATGACGCCGACCCCGCTGACCATGCGCACCCACGAGCAGATCACCGCGATGTTCTCCGGTTTCGAGCTGGTCGAGCCGGGAGTGGTCTACCTGCCGCAGTGGCGCCCGGACCAGCCCGGTACGGTCGGTGAGCACCCCGAGCGGATGACCGGGGTGGCGGGCGTGGGGTTCCGCCCTTGATCGGACGCGACGGACGAGGCGCCGACGGCCGTGCGCCCCGCGCGGCGGCCGCCGGAAGCGCGGTGCCGGGCCCGGGCGGCAGCACGACCCGGGGCAACGGGAGCGGCCGAGCGGCCGTCGCCGGGCCCGCCGCAACCGGCGCGCACAGCAGAGGAACCAGGTTCAGCAGATGAGTACCACCCCGGTGCGCGGCAACGCGGAGCGGTTCCACGAGGACTGGGCCCGGCTGCTCTCCGCCGACCACGGCATCGCCGTCCACCCCGGCCTGCTCGGCCGGCTGGTCGCGCGCACCGCCGCGCTGCTGCACCGCGCCCAGGAGGACGACCCGTTCGAGCCGAGGCTGGCCGCGCGGGCCGGCGCCGAACTGGTCGACGCGCACTTCACCGACCCGGTGCTGCTGGCCCGGGCGGTCGAGCTGCTCCAGGCGCAGCCCGTCCACGACGACCGCGGCCCGGCCCTGACCGGCGCCTTCGCGGCCGGCTGGGCGGGCGCCCTGCGCGAGCGCACGCTGATCGAGCAGGAGGCGATCCGCACCGCCGCCGACGCCGCCCGCAAGGAGGCCGAGCGGGCGCTGCGCGCGTCCGAGGCCCGGTTCCGGGCGCTGTTCGAGAGCGCCGCGATCGGCATCGGCATCGGCGACACCGACGGCAACATCATGGCGGTCAACAAGGCCCTCCAGGAGCTGTTCGGCGCGGGCCCGGAGGACATGATCGGGCGCCGGGTCGGCGACCTCGTGCACCCCGAGGACACCCCGGGCGTCTGGGAGGCGTACGAGGAGCTGATCAGCGGCAAGCGGGACTACTTCCAGTTCGACAAGCCGTACTACCGCCAGGACGGCGAGGTGATCTGGACGCACCTGACCGTCTCGCTGATCCGCGACGACGACGGCATCCCGCAGTACCAGGTCGCGATGCTGGAGGACGTCACCGACCGCTACCGGCTCCAGGAGCGGCTGCGCCACCAGGCCACCCACGACCCGCTGACCGGCCTGCCCAACCGCGCGGCCTTCTTCGAGCGGCTGGAGAAGCTGTTCGAGGAGCCCGAGCCGGGTGCCCGCTTCGGCCTCTGCTACGTCGACCTCGACGGCTTCAAGGTGGTCAACGACAGCCTCGGCCACGACATGGGCGACCAGCTGCTGGCCGCCGTCGGCGCCCGGCTGAAGGCCGCCCTCAGCCCGCTGGGCCACCTGGTCGCCCGGCTCGGCGGCGACGAGTTCGTCGTCCTGCTGGAGCGCTGCCGGGGCGAGCAGGAGGCGGTGGCCGCCGCGAAGACCGTGCTCAAGGCGCTCGCCGGGCCGGTGCTGATCGGCGACCACAAGCTCGCCGTCGGTGCCAGCGTCGGCGTGCTGGAGCGGCGGGTGTCCACCACCACCCCGGGCGCGGCCGTCCGCGCCGCCGACCTCACGCTGTACCGCGCCAAGGAGGCCGGCCGCGGCCGCTGGACGCTGTTCGACCCCAAGGAGAACGCCCGCGCGGTCAGCCGCTACGCGGTGTCGGTGCGGATGCCCGCGGCCCTCGACCGCGGCGAGTTCTTCATCGACTACCAGCCGCTCTACCGCCTCGCGGACGGCCGGCTGGCCGCCGTGGAGGCGCTGGTGCGCTGGCGCCACCCGCAGCTCGGCGTGCTCGGCCCGGACGAGTTCGTCACCACCGCCGAGGAGACCGGGTTGATCATGCCGCTCGGCCGCTGGGTGCTGGAGCAGGCCTGCGGTCAGGCCGCGGACTGGATCAAGCGGTACGGCGACGCCGCCCCGCAGCTGAACGTCAACCTGGCGGTCCGGCAGGCCCGCAGCGCCGCCCTGGTCACCGACCTTGGCCGGATCCTCGACGGCACCGGACTGGACCCGGCCCGGCTGCAGCTGGAGATCACCGAGTCGACCGTGGTCGGGCCCGAGGACGAGGCGCTGCGCACCCTGCACGGGCTGGTCGACCTCGGGGTGTCGCTGGCCGTGGACGACTTCGGCACCGGTTGGTCCAACCTCGCCTACCTGCGCGACCTGCCGGTCTCCGGGCTGAAGATCGCCGGTTCCTTCGTCGGCGACCTGCACGAACCGGGGAAGGACGAGTCCACCGGGTGGCGGATCGTCAGCGGACTGGTGTCGATGGCGCACGCGCTCGGGCTGAACGTCACCGCCGAGGGCGTGGAGACCCACCGGGACGCGGAGCGGCTGCGGACCATGGGCTGCGACTGGGCGCAGGGGTGGCACTTCGGGCGCCCGGTGCGGCCCGACGAGATCGCCCGGCGGATCGTGGAGGAGCCGACGGGGCGCCCGGTCGGGGAGCACTGAGGGCCGACGGCGCCCGGTTCCGCGTCGCGGGAGGCGCTTGCGTACCGGTCCTGCGACGGGTCGGTCCTGATCCGGAAAAGCGACCGACACCCGCGCCCGCCGTGCGGGATGATGACGCGTCACAATCCACCCCGGCACCGGTGCGCCCGCGGTCACGACCCCGCGCCGGTCCGGGCTGCGGGGGAGGGAAACGTCGCATGGGCACGACGGAGGACGCGGATCCGGCCGAGGGCGAACGGCGCGGGCCGAGGCCCCGGTCGGCCGCCGGAGCCGAGCCGGGGAATCCGCCGGGGAGCAGGGTGGAGCGGTGGTCGAGGGGGCGTTGGCGCTCCGAAGCCGCCTCTGACCGGCCCTCCCGGCTCGGGTCGGTCCCGCCCGGGTCGGTGTCTTCAGGGCCGGTGCCGCCCGGGGTGGATCCGCCGACCCGGGTTGACCCGCGCGCCGCGACCCGTCGGGCGCCCGCCGTCCCGCCGCGCTTCGACCCGGAGGCGGCGACGCGTCGGACGTCCCGCGCCGAGCCGCGGTTCGACCCGGAGGCGGCCACCCGTCGCAGGCCGGATCCCGGGCGGGGGTCCGACCCGGACGCGCTGACGGAGGCCCGGCCGGGGAGGCCGGGGAGGCCTGGGAGTCCGGGCCGGCCGGGGTATCCGACGCACCCGGGGCGTTCGGGCGGCGCCGACCCGGAGGCGGTCACCGAGGTCGTCCGGCCCAGGTCCGGGGCGGGAGGCGGAGGCGGCTCGCCCTCCTGGCAGGACGGCATCGGGCCCGGCGGTCCCGCTCCGGCCGGAGGCCCCGGCGGACGCCCGGGCTCCGACGGCTCGTTCGAGGGCGCCTTCCCGGACGCCCTGCGCGGCCGCTTCATCCCGCTGGGCCGGGCCGGGGCCGGTTCCGAGGGCACCGTCTGGTACGTCCGGCGCACCGACGGAGGCGGTGACGCGGCCGTCAAGGTGGCCGTCGCCGGCCACCCGATGGACCACGACCTGCTCGCCCACCTGCGCAACGACGGCTTCCGCCGGCACGTCCCGCACCTGATCGACTTCGGCCGGGTCGGCCACCACGGCGCCCAGGTGGACTGGGTGGCCATGGAGTACCTGCCGGTCACCCTCGCCGCGCACGTTGCCGGACTGTGGCGGGAGGGCGGCCACGGCGACCGGCGGACCACCGAGCAGATCGTCTACGAGCTCGTCGCCCTGCTCGACTTCTGGCAGCAGCGGATCAAGCGCAACCCGCTGGACTTCAAGCCCGCCAACATCCTGGTGCGCCCCGGCAGCGGGTCCGGGGAGTTCGTGATAGCCGACTTCGGCGGCGTCGACCGGCTCACCGACAGTCGCCGGTTCACCTCCGCGATGATGGTCACCGTCGCCTACATGGCACCCGAGCAGCTGGCCGGCAAGAACCACCAGGCCGGGCCCTGGTGGGGGCTCGGCAACGTGCTGTACGAGCTGTTCGTCGGCCGCCCGCGCTTCATCGGCGCGGACGGCGAGCGCCCGGCCGACCAGGAGCTGGAACTGGAACTGGTCATGGGCGAGGAGGTGGACCTCGCAGCCGTCCGTGACCCGCGCCAACTGCTGCTCCTCCAGGGGCTGTTCACCAAGAAGCCGGAGGACCGCTGGACCGCGCCGCAGGTCCGCGGCTGGCTGGCCGGCGGCACCCCCGAGGTGATCCGCCGCCGGCCGCAGGCGCAGGCCCGGGCGCACCGGCCGGTCACCTTTCTCGGCAACCCGTTCACCGACCCGGTCCGGCTCACCGAGGCGCTGCTCAAGAACTCCGGCGCGGCGGCCCGCTGGCTCTCCACCGGGGGAGCGGAACGGGTGCGCGACTGGCTGCGGGACGAGGTCGAGGACACCGTCTTCGACCTGCACTACCTCTCCGACGTGGCCCGGGCGCCCGGCTCCCGGCGCGAGTCCGTGGCCGCGGTCGCGGTGCTCGCCCTGGGCGCCGCCTTCGCCCCGGGCACCGTCCCGCACTACCGCGACCGCCCGATCGACACCACCGGCCTGGAACGCGTCGTCACCGAACCGGACGGCGCCGAGTTCATCGACGAACTGGTCCGGGGCGGGGCGCCGACCGTGGTCGCCCGCTACGACTGCTGCCACCCCGAGTGCGCGGGCGAGCACTGCTCGCGGCAGCTCGCGCTGGCCGGACTGCCGGAGGTGCTGGCCGAGGTGGACCGGCTGGCGCGCACCGTCGGCGGCGGCCGGCGCGGCGGCCACGGGCTCAGCCCCGAGGAACGCGAGGAGGCGCACCGGCAGGCGGTCTGGCTGAGCATCCGGCCCGAGGAGCGCGCACGGCTGCTCGGTCGGCTCTCGCCGCTGCCCGCCGCCCTGCACCGGCTGCCGCTGCCCGAGCGGGTGTCCGAGCTCGCGGCCGTGGTGGCCGCCACGGTGGTGGACGGCGCGCTGGCGGTGGACGCGGGCGCCCGCACCGCCGTACGGGCGGCGGCCCGCAGGCCGGCGCCCGACCCGGCGGCGGCCACCGCCCGGGACGTGGTGCGGCGCCGCTGGTCCGCGCTGCGGCGCCGGGCGGTGGGCGCCGACCCGGCGCAGCCGGGCGGACGGGCGGCCCTGATCGCGGCGGAGGCACTGCGGCGGCGCGGCCGGGGACGGTCCGAGCAGCCCGAGCAGCCCGAGCAGCCCGAGCGGCCCGAGCCGGAGGCCGGGGTACGACGGGAAGGGCGAGTGGCCCGGCTGTGGCGCAACCGGCGCCGGCGGCCCCCGGTGGACCGGCGGGCCCGACTGGCGGCCTGGTGGCCCTACGCCCGCACCGCGCTGCCGCGCCGGGCCGGGGCGGTCCTGGTGCTGCTCCTCGCCTTCGGACTGCTGCTGTGGGCGGGAGCGGTGCTCCGCTACCCGGTCGAGGCGGGCGAGAAGCTCGACCTCTCGCCCGCCGGCGCCTTCGGCGGTCACCTGCGCAACGCCGGCGACCACGCGGCCCGGCAGGTGGTCGGACAGCTCGGTGCGGGGCTCGTGGCGGCCGCCGTGATCGCCTTCTTCCCCGCCCGGGTGGGCATCGGCACGGCGCTGCTGACCGGGGCCGGGGCCGTCGCCATCGGCTACCTGCGGCTCGGGCCGCCGGTGACGGTGCCGGCGACGCCGCAGTCGGTGGCCGACCGGGTGGTCGTGTTCGAGGGCGGGATGGGGAGCTGGGCCGGCATCGCGGCGGTGGTGGCGATCGTGGTCTCGCTCGTCCTGGTGGAACGGGCCTCCAACCGGCTGCTGAAGCCCGCCCAGGAGGCGCGCAGCCAGGTCCGGGCGGCCTGGCGGCGGCTGGACGAGCGGAGCGCTGAGCACTCGCCCGGGGCCGCCGGCGGCGAACGGATGTGGAGCGCGCCGTCCGGGCGGTGGCGGACGGGCGGCGCGGGGACCCGCGACCGGGTGCGGTTCGCGCTCGGGACGACGGCGGTACTGGTGCTGCTGCTGTGGGCGGCGGTCGAGGTCAGGCTCGCGGCCACCGGGGTGCACCGGACGCCCGGCTCCTGGGGGACGGGACAGAGCGGCGCGGCCTACCAGGCCGGGTTCGTCCTGCTGCTGGCGGTGGTGTCGCTGGTGAGCGCCCTCGGGACTCCGGCCACCGCCCGGGGGCTGTTCGCGCTCTGGATCCCGGCCACCCTGTTCCTGGGGGCCTGGCCCGGGCCGCTGGGACCGATCGAGGCACTGCGGATACCGGTGTTCGAAGGGCCGTTCAGATCGATCGCCGGGCTGTGGGGGCACGGGGCCTTCTGGGCCGCCCTGCTGGTGATGCTGCCACTGGCGGCGTACGGGGGGCTGCGGACGGTCCGGGGACGGGCGGGGCGCAGGTGAGGGGCGACGACTGACAGCTGGCAGCGGACGGATGACGACTGACGACTGACGGATGACAGCTGACAGATTTCGAAATCTGTCAGCTGTCATCCGTCATCTGTTCGCTGTTCGCTGTTCGCTGCGGCCCGTTCTCTGCCGGTGCTCAGCCGACCAGTCGGGAGAGCTCGATCGAGTGTCCCGTCCGCTCCACCTTCGCCCGCAGGTAGCGGACGTTGCTCGCCGACAGGTGCACGCCCGTCGGCACCCGGTGCCGCACGACGATCCCCAGCTCGGCCAGCTGCGCCGCCTTGTCCGGGTTGTTGCTCAGCAGGTCGATGCCCGTGGCGCCGAGCGCGGCGAGCATCTGGGCGGCCGCGGTGTAGTCCCGGCCGTCCTCGGGCAGGCCGAGGGCGGTGTTGGCGTCGTACGTGTCCAGGCCGGAGTCCTGGAGGGCGTACGCGTCCAGCTTGTTGTAGAGCCCGATGCCGCGGCCCTCCTGCCGCAGGTAGAGCAGGTACCCGCCGGCCTCGCTGATCCGCTCCACCGACTCGCGCAGCTGCGGCCCGCAGTCGCAGCGGTCGGAGCCGAAGACGTCGCCGGTCAGGCACTCGGAGTGCAGCCGCACCAGCGGCGTCCCGCCCTCGGGGACCGTGCCGAGCGCGAGCGCCAGGTGCTCGGCACCGTCGGCGAGGCCGTGGAAGGTGAAGGTCTCCGCCTCGGCGCGGTAGCCGTCGGGGAAGGTCAGCGGGATGCGCACACGCGAGCGCACCGTGGCGGAGCCGGGCTGCGGCATGGGTGGGCCTCCGTGGATCGGGGATGGACCGGGACGAATCAGAGGTGGACCGGGACGAACCGGGTCGGTTCGACCGGTCCGGACGGATCGCGGTGGATCGGAGGTCGACCGTACTAGGTAGTTCCAATTTGAACAACTACCGGGCCGATGGGACGGGGCTCGACCGCGGAGGCGCACAACACCCCACCGGTCCCGACTGTTCCCACCAGGCCTTCCAGCATGTGGATGGTGCGGGAGCCGCGGTGTGGACACTGCGAGACTTGCCGCGTTTCCTGGGCACGTCCCTCAGGCCCGCCGGGACACCGCGCACGCCAATCGACGACCACGGAAGGGTCCTGACCAGATGCCGCTGACCCCCGCCACCCCCCACTCCTCCCCCCAGTCCTCCCCCCACTCCTCCCTCGACGCCGAGCGGCGCGCGATAGAGGCGCTCTACGCGGACGTGGTCCGCCGCAACCGGGGCGAGGACGAGTTCCACCAGGCCGTCCACGAGGTGCTGGAGACCCTCGCGCCGGTGCTCGCCCACCGCCCCGAGCTCCTCGACGCCCGGATCATCGAGCGGATCTGCGAGCCCGAGCGGCAGCTGATGTTCCGGGTGCCGTGGACGGACGACTCCGGTGACATCCACGTCAACCGCGGCTTCCGGGTGGAGTTCAGCAGCGCCCTCGGGCCGTACAAGGGCGGGCTGCGCTTCCACCCCTCGGTGAACCTCGGGATCGTCAAGTTCCTGGGCTTCGAGCAGATCTTCAAGAACGCGCTCACCGGTCTGCCCATTGGCGGGGGCAAGGGCGGCTCCGACTTCGACCCCAAGGGCCGGTCGGATGCCGAGATCATGCGGTTCTGCCAGTCCTTCATGACCGAGCTCTACCGCCACCTCGGCGAGTACACCGACGTGCCGGCCGGGGACATCGGCGTCGGCGGCCGGGAGATCGGCTACCTCTTCGGCCAGTACAAGCGGATCACCAACCGGTACGAGAGCGGCGTGCTCACCGGAAAGGGCCTCGGCTGGGGCGGCGCGCAGGTCCGTACCGAAGCCACCGGCTACGGCTGCGTCATGTTCACCTCCGAGATGCTGCACAGCCGCGGCGAGAGCCTGGACGGGCGCCGGGTGGTCGTCTCCGGGGCCGGCAACGTCGCGGTCTACGCGATCGAGAAGGCCCAGCAGCTCGGCGCGACCGTGCTCACCTGCTCCGACTCCTCCGGTTACGTGGTGGACGAGAAGGGCATCGACCTCGACCTGCTCAAGGAGGTCAAGGAGGTCCGGCGCGGCCGGGTCTCCGACTACGCCCGACTGCGCGGTGGCCACGTCCGGTTCGTCGAGGGCCCGGGGGTGTGGAGCGTTCCCTGCGACGTCGCGCTGCCCTGCGCCACTCAGAACGAGCTGGCGGAGGCCGACGCGCTGGCCCTGGTGCGCAACGGGGTGCTGGCCGTCGCCGAGGGCGCGAACATGCCCACGACCCCGGAGGCGGTGCGGGTGTTCCAGGAGGCCGGGGTGGCCTTCGGTCCGGGCAAGGCGGCGAACGCCGGCGGCGTCGCGACCAGCGCCCTGGAGATGCAGCAGAACGCCTCGCGCGACTCCTGGACCTTCGAGCACACCGAGGAGCGGCTGGCCGGGATCATGAAGCACGTCCATGACTCCTGCTTCACCACCGCCGAGCGCTACGGCCACCCGGGCAACTACGTGGTCGGTGCGAACATCGCCGGCTTCGAGCTGGTCGCCGACGCGATGCTGGCCCAGGGCCTGATCTGAGCCGCTGACGCGAGGCCCGCCGGCGCAAGGCCGCTGCCTCGGCCCCGCCGAGGAAGCGCCGCCGAACCCGAGCCGCCGACGGCCGTCACCCGACGGCCGTCACCCGGCGATCGGTACCCGACCGGAGCGGGCACCGATTGTCGGGTGCGGCAGGGTGGGTCCTTCCTACGGTGAGTGGCACAAGGGAAGGACGGGGTTGGCGTGCTGGAGCACCTGAACCGGGCGATGGACCGGATCGAACGAGACCTGGACCGCGAGGTCGACGTGGCCGAGCTGGCGCGGATCGCGATGACGTCGGAGTACCACTTCCGGCGGCTGTTCTCGATGCTCGCCGGGATGCCGTTGTCGGAGTACCTCCGGCGTCGGCGGCTCACCGTCGCCGGGGCCGAAGTCCTCGACGGTGAGCGGACGTTGCTCGACATCGCGGTCCGGTACGGGTACTCCTCGGGAGAGGCGTTCGCCCGGGCGTTCCGGGCCATGCACGGAGTCGGGCCGGGCGAGGTCCGGCGCGACGGTGCGGTGCTCGTCTCCCAGCCCCGGATGTCCTTCCGACTCGTCGTGGAGGGGAGCAGCAGCATGGAATACCGGATCGTGGAGAAGCCGGACTTCCGGATCGTCGGCAAGAAGGCCCGGGTCACCCTGATCTACGTGGGGATCAACCCGGGGATCGCCGAGTTCATCAAGGGGCTCGACAAGGACACGGTCGCTCGGATCGCGGCCCTGTCCGGGGACGACCCGGCCGGGATCCTTTCGGTGAGCGACGACTTCTCGCCGAACCGCGAGGAGGGGTCCGAACTCGACTACTGGCACGCGGTGGTGGCGCGCGAGGGCGTCGACGTCCCGGCGGATCTGGACGTGCTCGACGTCCCGGCCGGCACCTGGGCGGTGTTCACCAACACCGGGCCGTTCCCGCAGGCCCTGCAGGAGATGTGGGGGGACGTGGCGAGCCAGTGGTTCCCGTCCAACCCGTACGAGGCCCGGCCGGGTCCGGAGATCCTCCGGGTCCGCCCCGTGCCGGGGACGGGCGACGCCGAGGCGGAGCTGTGGATCCCGGTGGCACGGGCCGTGCGCAGCTGACGGATGGCGGGCGGCAGTCGACGGGCTCCTGCCGTCGGACACCTGTCGCCGGACGCCCGCCGTCGGACAACAGCCGACAGATAACCGATGACGAATAACAGATGACAGCTGACAGATTTCGAAATCTGTCAGCTGTCATCTGTTCGTCCACCCCGTTCGGCCCACCACCGCCCGCCAAACTCCGCCCCCGCCCCGCATGCTGGGGCGGGAGGTGCGGGGGCCGAGGCGCCGAAAAACCCGGGAGTTCCCGAGCAAGCTGCGAGGACAGACGCCATGAAGCAGACCTCTGTGACCACCAACGCCCCCTGCTGGACGGAGCTGGGTACCTCCGACCCGCCCGCCGCCCTGGCCTTCTACACCGAACTCTTCGGCTGGCAGGTGGACGGCACGGCCCGCCCCGGGCACGGCGACTACACCCAGATGCTGGTCGGGGGCGCCCCGGCCGCCGCCATCACCCCGCGCTACGCCCCGCAGCAGCCGATCGCCTGGACGGTCTGCATCGCGGTCGCCGACGCCGACGCCACCGCCGGGCGGGTCAAGGAGTTCGGCGGCCGGATCCTGAAGGACCCCACCGACGTCTCCGACTTCGGCCGCTTCTCGGTGACCGCCGACCCCTCCGGTGCGGTGCTCATCCTCTGGCAGGCCCGCGCCTTCCAGGGCGCCGGGGTGTTCAACGAGCCCGGCTCGCTCGGCTGGGTGGAACTGCTCACCCGGGACCCGTCCGGCGCGCTCGCCTACTACCCCAAGGTCTTCGGCTGGTCCGTCGCCCCCTCCGAGCACTACCCCCAATGGGGCCTGGACGGCCTGGACTTCGGCGGCATGCTGACGATGGACGACCGCTTCCCGCCCCAGGTTCCGCCGCACTGGCTGCCGTACTTCGCGGCCGCCGACGTCGACAACACCGTCAGCCGGGCGACGGCGCTCGGCGGGGACGTCCTGATGCCCGCCACCGGCGTGCCGGGAGGCCGGCGGATCGCCGTGCTGCGCGACCCCCAGGGCGCCGCGTTCGGCGTCTACACCGCCGGCGTCGAGGGCTGAGCGGCCCGCCTGAGGACGCGCGAGCGACGCCACCCGGCCACGGCCGCCAGCGCCGCTCCCGCGCTGACCAGGAGCGCCCCGAGCGGCACCACGTCGCCGATCCGGTCGTACCAGGTCAGCGTCCCGGGCGCGGTGAGCGGCAGCCGGACGCTCAGCACGCCGGTGCCGCCGGTACCGAGCCGGGCGAGCTCCCGGCCCTGGGCGTCGAAGACGGCCGAGACCCCGGTCAGCGAGCCCTGCACGGCCGGTCGGCCGGTCTCGGCGGCTCGGATCGCCGCCAGCGAGACGTGCTGCTCGGGCGCCCAGGTGCGCTGGAAGGTCGAGGTCGAGGACTGGTAGACCAGCACCCGGGCGCCGTCCCGGGCGGCGGTGCGGGCCATGTCGGGGAAGGCCGACTCGAAGCAGATCAGCGCCCCGACGGGCAGCGGCGCGCCCGCCCGGTCGGTGGCGGGCAGGACGTGGAAGGACGTGCCGGGCGCCCGGTTCTCGCCCGCCGCCCGGCTGACCCCGGCGATCCAGCCGAGCGCCGGCCGCAGCGGGATGTATTCGCCGAACGGCACCAGCCGGATCTTGCGGTAGCGGTCCACCACGCCGGCGGGGGAGACCAGTACCGCGTCCTTGGAGATCCGCCCGTCCGCCTTGCGCGCGTCCTCCCCGGCGACGACCTCGGCGCCGGTGGTCGCGGCGAGCCCGCGCAGCGTGTCCAGCGCGGCCGGGTCGCGGTCCAGGTCGGCGGTGGTGCTGCTCTCGCCCCACACGACCAGGTCCACCGGCTGCCCGACGAGTCCGGCCGTGATCCGCGCGCTCGCCTCGAACCGGGCCCTCGGGTCCTCCACGATGCCGGGCTGGACCAGTGCCACGGTCGCGGCCCCGTCCCTGGCGGGCGCCTCGCGCAGTGCGAACAGCAGCGGGCCGGAGGCCAGTACCAGCACGACGGCCCCGGCGGCGACGGCCCGCGGCCGCCGGTGCACCGCGGTCAGCGCGATCAGCACCCCGGTGTTCACCGCCGCCACCGCCGCGCTGACCAGCCAGATCCCGCCGGCCGAGGCCAGGGCGAGGATCGCCGGGTGCCGCCACTGGGTGGCGCCGAGCAGCGCCCACGGGCCGCCGAGCGCGGGCCAGGACCGCGCGTACTCGGTGGTCACCCAGGCCGCCGGCACGACCAGGAGCGCCAGGAGCGCCCGCCGGGCGGAGAGCGGGGGGTGCAGCAGCCGGTGCACGGTGTACCCGACGCCGCTCTGGAGCGCCCCGAGCAGCACCGCGAGCACCGGCAGCCCCGGCCCGATGGACGGGACCAGCCAGGACATCGCCGCGAGGATGAACCCCGCCCCGAACCACCAGCCGCGCACCGCCGCCTCCCGGCCCGACGGCGCCCGCTGCATCAGCAGCAGCCCGGGCACCAGCGCGATCCACGCCAGCCACGCCTGCCCGGGTTCGGGGAAGGCGAGCACCGGAACCGCTCCGGCCGCCAGCGCTCCCACCCGCCCCCGGTACCGGTGCGGTGCGTGCGGCTCCCGCCCCTCGGCGGGGGTCGTGGGGGGCGTGGTCGTCGTGGTCGGAGCAGGGCCGGTGGGAGCGGTGCGGCGCGACATGCCCCGTATTGTCCGCTCGGACCGCCCTCGGTGCCAGAGGGCCGCACGGGAGGCCGACGCGGATCGGCGGATAGGCGAATCATCGGAACAGCTGGATCACCCCCGAAATCACCTGCGTGAGGAGATTGGCCGCGGAAAGGAGGCCGACCGTGACCTTGATGCGCTCGAGGAGTTTCCCGTTCCCGGCCGTGCTGGTTTCGGTGTTCGTCGTCATGCTTCAAATCTGGTGTACCGGGACGTGTCGAATACGGGGCCGGGCAAAGCGTTACCGAGTGATACGTGGCGGGACCCGGAGGGACGGGAGTGGTGTAACGTTTTACGAGGGATTACGGAAAAAGGGGGCAATACGTGCAAAATGGTGGAGCGCTCGCCGACCTGACCATGCGACTTCGTGAGCTGCACCTCAACGCCGGCGAGCCCAGCACCCGCCGGATCGCCGCCGGGACCGCCGGCGCGGTGAGCCACAGCACCGTCCACCAGGCGCTGACCGGCAGGCGCCTGCCCAGGTGGGGCGCGCTGGAGCTGATCGTGGAGGCGCTCGGGGGAGATCCGGAGGAGTTCCGCGCCGCCTGGAAGTCCGCTCGGCTTCAGGAGGACCGCCCGGAGGAACCCGCCGACCGGGCGATGCCCGCGGACAGTCGCCGCTATCGGCTGTCGGAAGGGACGGAAACGGGTCTGGGGAGGCAGCGAATTGCGTACCGCATCGCCGAGAGGATGCTCGACTCCGGAAATCATCAAGAAGCTGCGATCTTCCTGAAGAAGGAATTCGAAGGGAGCCCTCGGAGCCCGTTGACGGTGTTGTACCTGCGCGCTCTGGCCAAGTCGAATGACAGCGGGATCACAGCTGTTCTGAAGATGCTCCGGGGCGTGGACATGGAGTCGGCGGACGCGGCCGAAGCGGTCGCCGATTACCTGGAGGACCACCTCGGGGACGTCGAGGCGTCGCTCGGACACATGCTGAACGCCCTTCGGCTCGACCCCGGCAACGGGCTGTACGCCTGGTCCGTGGCGGGCTATCTCGACTACCTGAACCGTCCGGAGGAGGCTCTGCCGTACTACCGGCGGGGCGCCGAGCTCTTCCCGACCGACAACCTCTGCGTGGCCGGCTGTGCCAGGGCGTTGGTCAAGGCCGGCCAGTTCGCCGAGGCCGAGCGGGTCGCCCGGTCGTCGGGCAGCGACGACATAGAGGTCAAGGAGTGGCTTGCCCAGGCCCTGGCACTCCAAGGGAAGTTCGACGAGGCGGAGCAGGAGCTGCGCCCGTTGACGGACCGGGCGTACATCGCGCAGATCCTGGCCCGGATCCTGCTGACCGCCGAGAGGTACGACGACGCGCTGAAACTGGTGGAACGACGCGTCGACGACGACCACGTCGGTCTCGCCTTCCAGGCCACCTACCTGGACGTCCTGATCGCCGCCGGCCGGACCGAGGAGGCCGAACGCTGGCGGGCCCGCCTCGAAGCGCAGTGGTGGGAACGCGAAGGCCGCCGGTCCTGACACCGGCGGCCTCCGCTCAGCGGGGCGTCACTCCTCGCCGCCCTCCAGGTCACCCTCGGTCTCCAGGAACGCGGCCTGCAGCTGCTCGATCAGCTGCGGGTCCGGCTGCTCCCACAGCCCGCGGCTCGCCGCCTCCAGCAGCCGCTCGCTGATCCCGTGCAGCGCCCACGGGTTGGCGCCCGCGAGGAACTCCCGGTTGACCGGGTCGAGGACGTACTCCTGGGTCAGCTTCTCGTACATCCAGTCCGCGACCACGCCCGTGGTGGCGTCGTAGCCGAACAGGTAGTCCACCGTCGCGGCCATCTCGAAGGCGCCCTTGTAGCCGTGGCGGCGCATCGCCTCGATCCAGCGCGGGTTGACCACCCGGGCGCGGAAGACGCGGGCGGCCTCCTCGGTCAGGGTGCGGGTGCGGACCGTCTCCGGGCGGGTCGAGTCGCCGATGTAGGCGGTCGGTGCCTTGCCGGTGAGGGCGCGCACGGTGGCCACCATGCCGCCGTGGTACTGGAAGTAGTCGTCCGAGTCGGCGATGTCGTGCTCGCGGGTGTCGGTGTTCTTCG
Organism: Kitasatospora sp. NPDC054795; assembly: GCF_053611565.1. Taxonomy (NCBI): domain Bacteria; kingdom Bacillati; phylum Actinomycetota; class Actinomycetes; order Kitasatosporales; family Streptomycetaceae; genus Kitasatospora; species Kitasatospora sp. NPDC054795. The sequence continues at coordinate 106,971 of NZ_JBSHAP010000006.1, read as the reverse complement.
CGGCGACGGTGATCCGCTTGTACGCGGTCTCCATCTCCTCGCGCGCCGGGCGCCCGTCCAGCCCGCGGCCGTACGCGTAGCCGCCCCAGACCGTGTACACCTCGGCCAGGTCGGCGTCGGTGCGCCAGTCCCGGCTGTCGATCAGCTGCAGCAGACCCGCCCCGTAGGTGCCCGGCCGGGAGCCGAAGACCCGGACGGTGGCCTTGCGCTCGTCGCCGTGCACGGCGAGGTCGGCCTGGACGTGGGCGCGCACGTAGTTCGACTCGGGGGACTCCTCCTGGGCGGCGGCCAGGCGCACCGCGTCGTCCAGCAGGGCGACGACGTGCGGGAAGGCGTCCCGGAAGAAGCCGGAGATGCGCAGCGTGACGTCGATGCGCGGACGGCCCAGCTCCTCCAGCGGGATCGGCTCCAGGCCGGTGACCCGGCGCGAGGCGTCGTCCCAGACCGGGCGCACGCCGAGCAGGGCGAAGGCCTCGGCGATGTCGTCGCCGGCCGTGCGCATCGCGCTGGTGCCCCAGAGCGAGAGCCCGACCGAGGGCGGGTAGGCGCCGTCGTTGTCGGCGGTGTACCGCTCGACCAGCGAGGTGGCGAGGGCCTGGCCGGTCTCCCAGGCGAGCTTGCTGGGGACGGCCTTCGGGTCGACGGAGTAGAAGTTGCGGCCGGTCGGCAGCACGTTGACCAGGCCGCGCAGCGGCGAGCCGGACGGGCCGGCCGGGACGAAGCCGCCCTGGAGCGCGTGCAGCACGGCGTCCAGCTCGTCGGTGGTGGCGGACAGCCGCGGCACCACCTGGGTGGCGGCGAAGTCCAGCACCTGGCGGACGGCCTCCTGGACGGTCTCCGGCAGCTCGGCGGTGACCTTCTCGACGGCCTCGGGTGCCCAGTCCTCCGCCTCCATGGCCTCGACCAGGGCGCGCGCCTTGGCCTCGGCCGCGTCGGTGGCGCCGAGGGTGAGTGCCGCCTCGTCCAGGCCGAGCGCCTCGCGCAGGCCGGGCAGGGCACTGACGCCGCCCCAGATCTGCCGGGCGCGCAGGATGGCGAGCACGATGTTGACCCGGTCGGTGCCGGCCGGAGCCTGGCCGAGGACGTGCAGACCGTCGCGGATCTGGGCGTCCTTGACCTCGCAGAGCCAGCCGTCGACGTGCAGCAGGAAGTCGTCGAAGCCGTCGTCCTCGGGGCGCTCGTCCAGGCCGAGGTCGTGGTCGAGCTTGGCGGCCTGGATCAGGGTCCAGATCTGGGCGCGGATCGCCGGCAGCTTGGCCGGGTCCATCGCGGCGATGTTGGAGTGCTCGTCCAGCAGCTGCTCCAGGCGCGCGATGTCGCCGTAGGAGTCGGCGCGGGCCATCGGCGGGACGAGGTGGTCGACGAGCGTGGCGTGGGCGCGGCGCTTGGCCTGGGTGCCCTCGCCCGGGTCGTTGACCAGGAAGGGGTAGACCAGCGGCAGGTCGCCGAGGACGGCGTCCGGGCCGCACTCGGCGGACAGCGCGGCGGTCTTGCCGGGCAGCCACTCCAGGTTGCCGTGCTTGCCGAGGTGGATCACCGCGTGGGCGCCGAAGCCGCCGTCCTCCTGGGCGGCCTCGATCCAGCGGTAGGCGGCCAGGTAGTGGTGGCTCGGCGGCAGGTCGGGGTCGTGGTAGATGGCGACCGGGTTCTCGCCGAAGCCGCGCGGCGGCTGGATCAGCACGAGCAGGTTCCCGGAGCGGATCGCGGCCAGCACGATGTCGCCGTCCGGGTTCTGCGAGCGGTCGACGTACAGCTCGCCGGGGGCCGGGCCCCAGTGCTCCTCGACCTGCTCGCGCAGGCCCTGCGGGAGGGTGGCGTACCAGCGGCGGTAGTCGGCCGCGGGGATGCGCACCGGGTTGCGGGCCAGCTGGTCCTCGGTGAGCCAGTCCTGGTCGTAGCCGCCGGCCGCGATCAGGGCGTGGATCAGCGCGTCGCCCTCGTGGCCGCCCTCGCCGCCGTCGAACGAGGGGAGGTCGTTCCCGAGGTCCATGCCCTCCGCGCGCAGCCGCTCGAGCAGCCGCACCGCACTGGCCGGGGTGTCCAGACCGACGGCGTTGCCGACCCGGGCGTGCTTGGTCGGGTACGCGGACAGCACCAGGGCGAGGCGGCGCTCGGCGGCCGGAACGTGCCGCAGCCGGGCGTGCTTGACGGCGGTGCCGGCGACGCGGGCGGCGCGCTCCGGGTCGGCGGCGTAGACGGTGAGGCCGTCCTCGTCCAGCTCCTTGAAGGAGAACGGGACGCTGATCAGGCGGCCGTCGAACTCCGGCACGGCGATCTGGGTGGCGGTGTCCAGCGGGGACAGGCCGTCGTCGCTGGCCTCCCACTGGGCGCGCGACCACGTGAGGCAGAGCGCCTGGAGGATCGGGCGGTCGAGGGCGGCCAGCGCGCCCGCGTCCCAGGCCTCCTCGTCCCCGCCGGCCTGGGCGTCGGCCGGGCGAGTGCCGCCGGCGGCGAGCACGGTGGTGACGATCGCGTCGGCCTCGCCGAGCGCGGCCAGCAGCTCGGGCTCGGCGCCGCGCAGCGAGGCGCAGTAGTAGGCCTTGGCCCGGGCTCCCTGGTCCTCGACGGCCCGGCAGAGCGTCTCCACGAAGGCGGTGTTGCCGCTCATGTGGTGGGCGCGGTAGTAGAGCACCGCGACGGTCGGGCCCTCGGTCGTACGGGCTTCGCGCTCCAGCGGGCCCCAGGCCGGGGCGGAGGCGGGCGGGGCGAAGCCGTGGCCGGTCAGCAGCACGGTGTCGGAGAGGAAGGCGCCCAGCTCGGCCAGGTTGGCCGCGCCGCCGTGGGCCAGGTAGGCGTGCGCCTCGGCGGCGATGCCGGCCGGGACGGTGGACAGCTCCATCAGCTGGGCGTCGGGGGCCTGCTCGCCCGTCAGCACGATGACCGGGCGGGGGCCGGCCAGCAGCGTGTCCAGGCCCTCCTGCCAGGCGCGGCGCCCGCCGAGCAGGCGGACCACGACGAGCTCGGTGCCCTCCAGCAGCGCGGGAAGGTCCTCGGGGGTGAGTCGGGCCGGGTTGCCGAGCCGGTAGCGCACCGGGCCCTCGGAAGCGCGGGCGCTGAGCAGGTCGGTGTCGGACGTCGACAGCAGCAGGATCATGTGAAGGCCCTCCCGGCCTTGTCGGTGGCCAGGGCGGCCGGGATCTGGGCCGGGTCGGCCGCTGAGACGGCCGGAGCGGCCGCGCGGTCGACCGGGGTGGTCGTGGCGGCGGCCGGAACGGCCGTGATGGCGGCCGGGGACGCGGGCGCGGGCATGCGACAGCGCTGGAACATGTCTGCCTTCCTCGGGGTCCGCGCCCCGGGCCGGTGGAGGACGGCAGGAGTTCCTGGCTCCCGCGGCCGACCGGTCTACCGGTGAACCGCGGTCACAGTGGCGGGACCGCACCGGGTTCGCACCGGTTTCCTCCCCTGCGCCGTCGCTGGCGTGTGGGCGGCCCGCTGGGACCGCCCGTCAGCATCGTACGGGGTACGGCTGACCTGGGGGAGAGTGAGCTTTCGGACGTTCGGGCATGCGAGGCGACGACGAGGCGGCGGTGAAGCGGGGCCGAAGCGGGGCCGAAGCGGGGCCGAAGCGCGACGAAGAGGGGCCGAGGCGGGGGGCACAGCGGGGCCGAAGCGGGGGCGGGGCCGGTGGTGAAGCCGATGAGGTGGTCGGAGCGCGGCCGGGATGCAGCCGGGATGCGACCGAGGTGCGGCCTGGGTGTGATGCAGCGGACGGAGGCAAGCGATCGGATCATCTGTATGCTCGCCGCCATGCCACCGACACCCGACGCCACCGCGCCGGGCGCCGCAGGACCCGACCGGGAGGTGCCCGACCGGGGGCGTGCGGACGCCTGCCCCGGAGCGCTTCGTCTGCATACGGCCGACGACGGCGCCCTCGCCCGGATCCGCCTGCCCGGGGGGCTACTGACGGACCGTCAGGCCCTCGCCCTCGCCGAGGCGGCCGAGGCCCTCGGCGACGGCGAGCTGGAGACCACCTCGCGCGGCAACGTCCAGCTGCGCGGCCTGGCCCCGCACTGCGCGGCCGAACTCGCCGACCGGCTGCGCGCCGTCGGACTGCTGCCCTCGGACACCCACGAGCGGGTCCGCAACATCGTCGCCTCACCGGCGGCCGGACTGGACGCCGCGGGCGGCCCCGGCAGAGCCGATGTACAGGCCTGGGTGCGGGAGTTGGACGCACGACTGTGCGCGAGCGACTGGGCGGCCGGGCTCTCCGGCAAGTTCCTGTTCGCGCTGGACGACGGGCGGGGCGACGTCGCCGCGCTCGACGCCGATGTGACATTGATCGCAGGCCCGGACGGCACCCGGCTGCTGCGCCTCGGGCGAGCCGACCGCGGACACCCGGTCGAGGCCGGGCAGGAGGTGACGGCCGTACTGGACGCGGCCCGCTCCTTCCTGGCGGCGCTGCGGACCAATGGGCGCAAGGCCTGGCACCTGCGCGAGGTCCCCGACCTGCTGCCGGCCGGCCCGGTGCCGCTGCCCGCCTTCGCCGGTGCCGCGCCCGCCGTCGGCGCGCTGCCCGGCGGGCTCTCGGTGGGACTGCGCTTCGGCCGGGCGGACGCCGGGCAGTGGCGGACGCTGGTCGCCGCCTCGGCCGGCGAACTGCGACTGACCCCCTGGCGCGGGGCGGTGCTGCCCGGCGCTCCGGCCGACCGGCTGCCGGCGCTCGCCGCGGCCGGCTTCCGCACCGAGCCCGGCTCGGCCTGGGAGCGGGCCACCGCCTGCACCGGACTGCCGGGCTGCGCCAAGTCGCTGGCCGACGTCCGCTCGGACGCGGCCCGGGCGTTGGACGCCGGTGCCGGTGCCGGTGACGCTGCGGGAGCGGGTGCCGCGCCGGCCGCCGGTGCCGGTGCCGCGGCGGGAATGGGTCTCGCGGTGGGGGCCGGCGCCGGGCCCACAGGTGTGCTGCCCGTCCACTGGTCGGGCTGTGAACGGCGCTGCGGCCACCCGGCCGGGCGCTGGGTGGACGTGCTCGCCACAGGGCGCGGCTACCGGGTGACGGTGAACGCCGCGGGAGCCGGTGCGACGGCTGCCGATGCGGTGGACGTCAAGGACGCGACGGGCGTCGACGTGACGAACGAGGAGATGGCCGAGGCGGTCGCCGAGGCCAGGAGGACCACGAAGTGATCGAGTACGAGAAGGACGGCGCGTCCATCTACCGCCAGTCCTTTGCCACCATCCGCGCGGAGGCCGATCTGGCCGCCCTTCCGGCGGACGTCTCCCAGGTCGCGGTGCGGATGATCCACGCCTGCGGCATGGTCGACCTGGTCGAGGACCTGGTGTACTCGCCCGGTGTGGTCGCCTCCGCGCGTGCCGCGCTGCACGCCGGTGCGCCCATCCTCTGCGACGTCAACATGGTCGCGAGCGGCGTCACCCGCAAGCGGCTGCCCGCCGACAACGAGGTGATCTGCACCCTCACCGACCCGTCGGTGCCCGAACTCGCCCGGAAGATGGGCAACACCCGAAGCGCCGCGGCCATGGAGCTGTGGCTGCCCCGGCTGGAGGGCGCGGTGGTCGCCGTCGGCAACGCGCCGACCTCGCTGTTCCGGCTGTTGGAGATGATCGAGGCCGGCGCACCGCGACCGGCCGCGGTGATCGGCGTTCCGGTCGGCTTCATCGGTGCCGCCGAGTCCAAGCAGGCCCTGGCCGAGCACCCGTCCGGCCTGGAGCACCTGGTGGTGCGCGGCCGGCGCGGCGGCAGCGCGATGGCCGCCGCCGCCGTCAACGCGATTGCGAGCGAAGAAGAGTGACGGAGCATCAGAACCCCACGGGCCGGCTGTACGGTGTCGGGCTCGGTCCGGGCGACCCGTCGCTGGTGACCGTCCGGGCCGCCGAACTCATCGGCAAGGCCGACGTGGTGGCCTACCACAGCGCCCGGCACGGGCGGTCCATCGCGCGCTCGATCGCCGAGCGGTACCTGACGGACGGTCAGATCGAGGAGAAGCTGGTCTACCCGCTCACCGTCGAGACCACCGACCACCCGGGCGGCTACCGCGGCGCGCTGGACGACTTCTACCAGGAGGCCGCCGCCCGGCTGGCCGCCCACCTGGACGCCGGGCGCGACGTGGTGGTCCTCGCCGAGGGCGACCCGCTCTTCTACGGCTCCTACCAGCACATGCACAAGCGGCTCGCGCACCGCTACCCGACCGAGGTGGTGCCGGGCGTGACCTCGCTCAGCGCGGCCGCGGCCCGGCTCGGACAGCCGCTGACCGAGGCCGAGGAGACGCTCACCGTCATTCCCGGCACGCTGCCCGAGGAGGAGCTGACGGCGCGGATCGCGGCCGCCGACTCGGCCGTGATCATGAAGCTGGGGCGCACCTTCCCGACCGTCCGCCGGGCCCTGGAACGGGCCGGGCGGCTGGCGGACGCGCAGTACGTGGAGCGGGCCTTCATGGCGGGGGAGCGGGTCGCGCCGCTCGCCGAGGTCGAGGACGAAACGGTGCCGTACTTCTCGGTCGCGGTGCTGCCGAGCAAGGTCGCGCCGCTGGAGCCGGAGATCCGGCTGTCGGACGGCGTCGGCAGTGTGACCGTGGTCGGCACCGGGCCGGCCGGGCCGCTCTGGCTGACCGCCGAGGCTCGCGGCGCGCTGTCCGAGGCCACCGACCTGGTCGGCTACACCACCTACCTGGACCGGGTGCCGGAACGGCCGGGGCAGCGGCGGCACGGCTCGGACAACAAGGTGGAGTCGGAGCGCGCCGAGTACGCCCTGGACCTCGCCCGGCGCGGGCACCGCGTCGCGGTGGTCTCCTCGGGTGACCCGGGGGTGTTCGCGATGGCCACCGCGGTGCTGGAGGTCGCCTGCGAGGAGGCGTACCGGGACGTCCCGGTGCGGGTGCTCCCGGGGATGACCGCCGCCCATGCGGCCGCCTCCCGGGTCGGCGCCCCGCTCGGGCACGACTACGCGACGATCTCGCTCTCGGACCGGCTCAAGCCCTGGGGCGTGGTGGCGAAGCGGCTGCGCGCCGCCGCCGGGGCGGACCTGGTGCTCGCGCTGTACAACCCGGGCTCGAAGTCCCGGACCACCCAGGTCGGGCTCGCCCGGGACCTGCTGCTGGAGTACCGGGCGCCGGAGACCCCGGTGGTGATGGCCCGCGACGTCGGCGGCCCGACCGAGCGGGTGCGGATCGTCCGGCTGGGCGAGCTGGACCCGGCGCTGGTCGACATGCGGACCGTCCTGCTGATCGGCTCCTCGCAGACCCGGGCGGTCGAGCGGGGCGGCGGCGTGGAGGTCGTCTGGACGCCGCGTCGGTACCCGGAGGAGTAACGGGCGACGGATGACAGCGAACAGATTTCATCATCTGTTCGCTGTCATCCGTTATTTGTCATTCGTCAGCTGTCAGCCGTCGGCTGTCACTCGTCACTCGTCACTCGTCACCCGTCGGCCGCCGCTCGCCGGACCCCGACTGCTGCTACCGGGTCGGCTTGGTGAGCAGCAGCTCCGTGTTGTGGTCCCCGTCCGTGCCCAGCAGCGCCGTCGGCCGGCCGTTCGGGTCGTTGTACGACAGCTCGCGGTAGAGCGCCGCGAGGTTGGCGTCCGAGGTGCCGCCGAAGTCCGTCCCGTACGGCGCGGAGGACTCGATCAGCGTGGTGAACAGCGAGAGCGTGCCGTCCCCGTTGTCCGCGACCTCGATGATCCGCCCGTGCTGCGGGTAGTCGATGTGCGAGGCGGTGTTGATCTCCCAGAACGCCCGCTCCGGCACCGCGTGGCCGTGCGGCGTGATCTTGTTCATGTGGGTGTGCCCGTTCACCCACGCGACCACGTTCGGGTAGCGCTGGAGCAGTGCCACCAGCTCGTTGCCGTCGTGCCGCCCCTCGAAGATGTTGCGCGGGTCCGGCAGCAGGTTGCCCATCGTGCCGCTGGTGTGGTGGCTGAAGACGAGGATCAGCTCGTCCGTGCTCCCACCGGTCACCTTGCGTCCGTCGGCGTCGTACCAGTGTCCGCTGTGCGCCTTCAACTGCTGCTCCAGCCAGCGCAGTTGCGCGGTGCCCAGCGAACCGTCGGCGAACCCGGCCTGGTTGGTGGTGTCCAGGCTGATGCCGACCACCTTCTCCGAGATGCGGAAGGTGTAGTAGAGCTTGCCGCTGTTGGCCATGTCCGAGGTGAAGCCGTGCCCGTAGGGGCCGGCGCCGGTGACCGCCGGGTTCAGGTGGGCCTTGGCGAACTCCTTGAGCGTGAACGGCCGGCGGCGCTCGTCCGGGGTGACCTTGCGCACCAGGTCGCCGCTGGCGATCAGCTTCGCCAGCAGCAGCACGGCGCCCGCCGGGTCGCGGCGCAGCGAGTCCGTCAGCTGGGCTGCCGTGGCGTCGTCGCAGCCCTCCAGCTTGTACTGGCCGGTGTACAGGTCGTTCAGCAGTCCGAGGTCCGGCAGCGAGCCCTCGATGCTGTCGTCGTGGTTGCCGACCGTGGTGTACCAGGGCGTGCGCAGGCCCGGCGCGTCGAAGGGGCGGCCGGCGGCGGAAAGGAAGCCGGGTATCTGCGGGAAGCCCTTCGCCTTGTAGCCGTCGCTGTAGGAGAGTTCGGGGTTCCAGTAGGCCGCGTTGCCGGAGTTCTGCACCCCTTCGTAGCGGCTCGGGTCACCGGTGTTCTGGGCCAGCCGGCCGCCGCCCATGACCTTGAGGTACCAGTCGAGTTCGGCGAGCTCGTGGTTGTCGGTGTTGTCGCCGGTGGCCATCACCATGCTGAACGGCATCCCGGTGTAGGGGCCGCCGGCGAGCGAGTTGACCCGCTCGACGAGGGCCGAGACACCGCGGGCGTTCAGGGCCTCCTGCGGCCGGTAGGCGCTGCCGTTGAGCTTGGCCAGGTACTCGAAGCGCACCGGGGACTCGGTGTCCACCAGGTGCAGGTCGCTGAACTGGACGAAGCTGGCGAGGCCGGTCCGGCGGTCGTCCCGTCCGGTGGTCGCCGACGCCAGGTCGCCGCGCACCATCAGCGGCCAGCCCGGTCCGGCCGTCAGCCGCTTGTAGCCACCGGTGCCGACCGGGGTGGCCACCTGCTCCAGCGTGGTCCCGGTGATCCTGACCGCCCGCTCGGCCGTCGTCGCCAGCGCCCGGTCGCGCGCCGCGGCCGAGGCGAACTGCGCGCCGCCCAGCGACAAGGCCGACCAGGCGGCGGCCACCGACGTACCGGTGAGGAACGTACGCCGACTCATCCCTGCCACAAAAACCCCCACATGCTGATGGCCCGGCGGGGCGCTTCGACCCCGGCCGGGCCCACGTCTGTCATGAACCCGCTTCTGGCGGACCGCCAGATTACTCACTGGTAGGCACGGTGGGCGAGGCCCGTGCAGAGAACTCTTCGGGAACGCGGGGCAGCGGCCCCGTGCAGCTCGTGCTCGGGATTCCTCCGCACCGCGCGGGGCGCGGGTGCCGCCACCCCGGTCGGGTCCCACCCGGCCTGGTGGGGGAAAATCGGCGGCGGCGGCCGGTGTGGCCGCCGGAGCGGAGCAGGACGGCGCGGGCGCCGTCGGAAACGGGGCGCAGGTGGCCGCAGCGGGAGCCGAGGCGGGAGCCGGGGCAGGGGGCCGGGCCGGCCAGCTGAAGAGCAGCGGCCTGCGGCCCGGCTGGACGACGGGGGCCTGCGCCACCGCGGCCACCAAGGCCGCGTACACCGCGCTGCTCACCGGCGAGTTCCCGGACCCGGTGGTCATCACCCTGCCCAAGGGTCAGCAGCCCGCCTTCGCCCTCGCCGCCGAGGAACTGACCGCCGCCGATGCGCCGGCGACCGTCGGAGAGCCGGCCACCGCCGAGGAGTCGGCCGCCGCCGCGAACCCCACCGCCGGAACGCCGACTGGTACGACCGGTGTGCCCGGTGCGCCCGGCCCCGACCGGCGCATCGCCGCCATGGCCGGGGTGGTCAAGGACGCGGGCGACGACCCCGACGTCACCCACGGCGCGCTGATCCGCTCGACCGTACGGCCCGGCGCGCCCGGCACCGGGGTGGTGTTCCGGGCCGGTCCCGGGGTGGGGACGGTCACCAAGGCCGGGCTGCCGCTGCCGGTCGGCGAGCCCGCCATCAACCCGGTGCCCCGGCAGATGATCCGGGACGCGGTCGCCGAGGTGGCCGCCGCCCGCGGCGGCAGCGGGGACGTGGTGGTGGAGATCTCGGTCGACCACGGCGAGGAGATCGCTCGTTCCACCTGGAACCCCCGGCTCGGCATCCTCGGGGGTCTGTCCATCCTCGGCACGACCGGGGTGGTCGTCCCCTACTCGTGCTCGGCCTGGATCGACTCGATCCGCCGCGGGGTGGACGTGGCCCGGGCAGCGGGGCGCACCCACGTGGCCGGCTGCACCGGGTCGACCTCGGAGAAGGTCGCGGTGGCGGAGCACGGGCTGCCCGAGGACGCGCTGCTGGACATGGGCGATTTCGCCGGCGCCGTGCTCAAGTACCTCAAGCGCCACCCGGTGCCCCGGCTGACCATCGCGGGTGGCTTCGCCAAGCTGTCCAAGCTCGCGGCCGGCCACCTCGACCTCCACTCGGCGCGCTCCCAGGTGGACAAGGGGTACTTGGCCGAACTGGCCCGTCGGGGCGGGGCCGACGTGGCGCTGGCCGGGGCGGTCGCGGGCGCCAACACCGCACTGGAAGCGGTGCAGTTGTGCCGGGCGGCCGGGGTGCCGCTCGGGGATCTGGTCGCCGAGGCGGCCCGGGCGACGGCGCTCGGCGTGCTGCTGGGCTCGCCGGTCGCGGTGGACGTCATCTGCATCGACCGGGCGGGCACCGTCGTCGGCCGGGCGGAGCCGCTCGGGCCGTGACCCTTGCCCGCCCGTCGCACGGCCTGCCGGTGAGGACGTCGGGCCGTGACCTCGTGGGGCCGTGACACTGTCACGAGTGTCACGATGGCGTGACAACCTCACCTGGTGATGTGAAGAACTGACGTCCATACGGGGCGAGAAGCGGACAAATGGAGTGCCACGCCGGACCCCTGTTCTGTTGCCATCTCAACCATGAGATATCGTCTGGCGAGTGACAGGCGACTACCTCACCCGTATCGGCACCCTCATCCGTACCGCGCGCCAGCACCGCGGCTGGTCCCAGGCGCAGCTCGGAGAGGCCCTCGGAACCAGCCAGAGCGCGGTCAACCGCATCGAACAGGGCAAGCAGAACGTCAGCCTTGAGATGATCGCCCGCATCGGCGAAGCCCTCGACAGCGAGATCGTCTCCCTCGGCTACTCCGGCCCGATGCACCTGCGCGTCGCCGGCGGCACCCGGCTCTCCGGTGCGATCGACGTCCGCAGCAGCAAGAACGCCTGCGTGGCGATCCTCTGCGCCTCGCTGCTGACCACCGGCCGCACCACGATCCGCAGCGTCGCGCGGATCGAGGAGGTCTACCGCATCCTCGAGGTGCTCACCAGCATCGGCGTCAAGAGCCGCTGGATCAACGAGGGCCGCGACCTCGAACTCACCCCGCCCGCCGAGCTGGACCTCGCGGCGATGGACGTCGAGGCGGCCCGCCGCACCCGCAGCGTGTTGATGTTCCTCGGCCCGCTGATGCACCGCGCCCAGCACTTCGCCATCCCGTACGCGGGCGGCTGCGACCTCGGCACCCGCACCGTGCAGCCGCACCTGACCGCGCTGCGCCGCTTCGGCCTGGAGGTCGCCACCACCGGCGGCGCCTACCACGCCTCGGTCGAGCCGGGCGCCCCGATGGACCGCCCGATCGTGCTGACCGAGCGCGGGGACACGGTCACCGAGAACGCCCTGCTGGCCGCCGCCCGGCACGACGGCGTCAGCGTCATCCGCAACGCCTCGCCCAACTACATGGTCCAGGACCTCTGCTTCTTCCTGGAGAGGCTGGGCGTGAGGATCGAGGGCATCGGCACCACCACCCTCACCGTGCACGGCGTCCCGCAGATCACCTGCGACGTCGACTACACCCCGGCCGAGGACCCGGTGGAGGCGATGAGCCTGCTGGCCGCCGCCGTCGTCACCTCCTCCGAGCTGACCGTCCGCCGGGTGCCGATCGAGTTCCTGGAGATCGAGCTCGCCGTGCTGGAGGGCATGGGTCTCGACTACGACCGCACCCCCGAGTACCGGGCCCACAACGGTCACACCCGGCTGGTCGACCTCACCGTGCGCCCGTCCAAGCTGACCGCGCCGATCGACACCATCCACCCGATGCCGTTCCCCGGCATCAACATCGACAACGTGCCGTTCTTCGCCGCCATCGCCGCGGCCGCGCACGGCACCACGATGATCCACGACTGGGTGTACGACAACCGCGCGATCTACCTGACCGAGCTGACCCGCCTCGGCGCCGACGTCAAGCTTCTGGACCCGCACCGGGTGCTGGTCCAGGGGCCCACCCGGTGGCGCGCCGCCGAGATGATGTGCCCGCCGGCCCTGCGCCCCGCCGTGGTCATCCTGCTCGCCATGCTCGCCGCCAAGGGCACCTCGGTGCTGCGCAACGTCTATGTCATCAACCGCGGCTACGAGGACCTCGCCGAGCGCCTCAACTCCATCGGCGCCCAGATCGAGACCTTCCGCGACATCTGAGAACCTGACGGAACGTCATGCCGCTGACCGGCCTCACCCGTTGAGGCCGGTCAGCAGCACGGCGACCTCCAACCCGGTGTCCAGGTAGTCCACGAACACCGGGTTGTTCAGTGCCCAGGGCGAGCGCCGTTCCCGGACCAGCCGGACCGCCTCGCCGCACTCATGGCCGAGGCCGATCAGCGCCTGCGCCACCACCAGGCCCGAGCGGTTGTACCCCGAGTGGCAGCGCACCAGCGTCCGCCGGCCCCGGCGGACGGCCGCCTCGGTGAGCTCGGCCGCCTCCTGGACGGCGAGCAGCTGACCGGGGGAGAGCGGGGCGTCGGGCACCTCCCGGACGACGTGCTCCACCCCCGGTGCCGGACCGTGCCCGGAACGGGTGAACAGGCTGACCACCAGGTCGAACTCGGCCCGTACGATCGCGAGTTCCAGCTCGCCGCCGGGCCGGGTGAAGTAGTGCCCGCCCATCCAGAGCCCGGGGACGATCTCGTTCCAGGGCCCGGACGGCCCGGGGGTGTCGCGTTCCTTCTGGCGGGTCCGCACGCTCTGTTCGCTCCCTCGTCGTCGGGCTGCGTCCGGCGCTGCGTCCGGTGCCGGTCCTGGCGTTGCCCGGTTCCGTCCTGTGCTGTGCCGCCCGGTGGCGTTCGGTGCTACTCGCCGGTGGTGCCGTCGAGGTGCTCGCGGAGCAGATCGGCGTGGCCGTTGTGGCGGGCGTACTCCTCGATCATGTGGGTGAGGATCCAGCGGAGCGAGAAGACCTCGTCGCCGTAGTGGCCCAGGACGTCCAACGACTCGGCGGCGGAAACGAGTTCCCGGGCGTGGTCGCACTCCCGGCGCCAGATCGCGAAGGCCTCGTCGGGGTCGGCGGTGTCGGCGTCGAACTCGGCGAAGGACCCGTCCGGGTGCTTCCAGAAGCCCGGAAGGCCCTCGTCGGCGAGGACGTTGCGGAACCAGCTGCGCTCCACCTCGGCGAGGTGGCGGACCAGCCCGAGCAGGGAGAGCCCGGACGGTTCCAGCACGCGGGCGCGGAGCTGCTCCGCGGTGAGGCCCGCGCACTTCATCGCGAGGGTGTCGCGCTGGTAGTCCAGGAAGCCCGCCAGGGTGGCGCGTTCGTCGGCGGTGCGGGGAGTCCGAGTACGCTGATCATCGGTCATCGGGCCATCCTTCCCGACGTCCACCGGGGCCGCCCCGCAATTTCCGCGGGGCGACCGGGCGAGCGGGCACCAACACGACGGCGAGCGGGCGCCAGCACGACGGTGAGCAGTCGCAGCGCCGCTCCGGCTGGCGCCCGGGCCGGCTAGCCCAGGTGCTCCAGCCAGCGCAGCGCGCCGGGGACGTCCGGTGCGACCGGGACGCCTTCCGTGACCGGCGGGCGTTCCACGATGATGACGGGCAGGCCGAGTCCGCGCGCGGCGGTCAGCTTGGGGGCGGTCGCGGCGCCGCCGCTGTCCTTGGTGACCAGGACGTCGATGTCGTGTCCGCGCAGCAGTGCCTCTTCGCCGTGGATCGTGAACGGCCCCCGGTCCAGCAGGACTTCGAACGAGGGCGGTACCGGGGGCTCGGGCGGGTCCACCGAGCGGGCGAGGAAGTGGACCCCGTCCAGGTGGGCGAAGGCGCCGACGCCCTGTCGTCCGACGGTGAGGAAGACCCGTTCCCCGCGCCGGGGCAGCAGGTCGGCCGCCGCGGCGAGGGAGGGGGCGGGGAGCCAGTGGTCGCCGTCGACGCGGGTGAAGCCGGGGCGGCGCAGCACCAGCAGCGGCACCGCGGTGGCGGCGGCCGCGAGGGCGGCGTTCCGGGAGATGCCGGCGGCGAACGGGTGGGTGGCGTCCACCACCGCGTCCACCTGCTCGGTGCGCAGCCAGTCGGCCAGACCCTCCGGTCCGCCGAAGCCGCCGATCCGCACCTCCCCGGCGGGCAGCCGCGGCTGGGCGACCCGGCCGGCCAGCGAACTGGTGACCCGGTGCGCGGTCGGGGCGAGCTCGGCGGCCAGCGCCCGCCCTTCGGTGGTGCCGCCGAGGATCAGGACGTGCCGCATCACGCCCCGCAGGGCTCGTGCGGGCGCTCGCGGTCCGCCGAGTAGAGGTGGCTGTCGCGGAACTGCTCGGCGGCCAGCGTGCGGCCGACGAGGATGACGGCGGTGCGGACCACGCCCGCCGCCTTGACCTGCTCGGCGATGTCGCCGACGGTGCCGCGCAGCACCAGCTCGTCGGGGCGGCTGGCCATCGCGACCACGGCGGCCGGGCAGTCCGCGCCGTAGTGGGGGAGCAGCTGCTCGACCACGTCGTCCACGTAGCCGGCGGCCAGGTGCAGCACCAGCAGGGCGCCGCTGCGGCCGAGGGTGGCGAGGTCCTCGCCCTCGGGCATCGGGGTGGCGCGCTTGGCGATCCGGGTGAGGATGACGGTCTGGCCGACGGTCGGGACGGTCAGCTCCCGCTTGAGCGCGGCCGCGGCGGCGGCGAAGGCGGGCACGCCGGGGACCACCTCGTACGGCACGCCGGCCGCGTCCAGGCGGCGCATCTGCTCGGCGACGGCGGAGAAGACGGACGGGTCGCCGGAGTGCAGCCGGGCGACGTCCTGGCCGGCCCGGTGGGCGGCGACCAGCTCGGCGGTGATCTGGTCCAGGTTGAGCTGGGCGGTGTCGATCAGGCGGGCGCCGGGCGGGCACTCGTCCAGCAGCTCGCGCGGGACGAGGCTGCCCGCGTACAGGCAGACCTCGGCGCGGGCCAGGATGCGCTGGCCGCGCAGGGTGATCAGATCGGCGGCGCCCGGGCCGGCTCCGATGAAGTGGACGGTCACGAGGCGTTCTCCTGAGGGGTTTCGGGCTTGACGGCGGACCACTGGGTGACCGGCATGGCCTGGCGCCACCCGGTGAAGCCGCCCACCGGGACGGCGTGGGCGACGGCGAGTTTGACGAGCTCCCCGCCGTGGCGCCGGTACCACTCGGTGAGCAGCGCCTCGGACTCCAGCGTCACGGTGTTGGCGACGATCCGGCCGCCCGGGCGCAGCGCGGCCCAGCAGGCGTCCAGCAGGCCGGGCGCGGTGAGGCCGCCGCCGATGAACACGGCGTCGGGGGTGGGGAGTCCGGCGAGAGCGGCGGGGGCGGGGCCGGTCACCACGCGGAGCCGGGGCACCCCGAGTGCGGCGGCGTTGCGGACGATCCGCTCGGCCCGCGCCGGGTCGCGCTCGATGCTGACGGCCCGGCAGTCGCGGTGGGCGCGCAGCCACTCGACGGCGATCGAGCCGGAGCCGCCGCCGACGTCCCAGAGCAGCCCGCCGGGGGAGGGGGCCAGCGTGGCGAGGGTCGCGGCGCGGACGTGGCGCTTGGTGAGCTGGCCGTCGCTCTCGTACGCGGCGTCGGGCAGGCCGGGGACGAGGGAGGCGCGGGGGCCGTCGCCGAGGTCGACGGCGATGACGTTCAGCGGGTCGCCGGGCGGGTGCGGCCAGCCGTCGGCGGGGCCGTCGAGGTGGCGTTCGGCGGGGGCGCCGAGCTGTTCGAGTACCCGCAGGCGGGCGCCGCCGAAGCCGCGGGCGGTGAGCAGCTCGGCGACGGCGGCCGGGGTGGCGGCGTCGGCGCTGAGCACCAGCAGGCGGCTGCCGGGGTGGAGGGCGAGGGAGAGGGCGTCCAGAGGTCGGCCGACCAGGCTGACCACCTCGGTGGCCTCCAGCGGCCAGCCGAGCCGGGCGCAGGCGTAGGAGACGGAGGAGGGGTGCGGCAGGACGCGCAGGCGCTCGGCGCCGACGGTCTCGGCGAGGGTGCGGCCGATGCCGTAGAACATCGGATCGCCGCTGGCCAGGACGACGATGCGGCGGCCGGCGTGGGCGGCGAGCAGTCCGGGGACGGCGGGGCGCAGCGGGGATGGCCAGGGGACGCGCTCGGCGGTGACGTCGTCGTGGGGGAGCAGGTCCAGCTGGCGGGGGCCGCCGAAGACGGTCTCGGCCTCCCGCAGCGCGGCCCGGGAGCCGGCGGCGAGGCCGGGCCAGCCGTCGGCCCCGATCCCGACGACGGTGATCGGGGGTGGCAGCTCGGGCACCGGGTGGCTCCTCGTCGTTCGATGGGCCGATGAGCAGGAAATCTCATTGGCCGGGGCAGCCTACCTGGCGGTTGTCATCCGCCACCCGTCATCCCACTCCTCCCCCGGCCGCTCCCCAGTCCCCCGATTCGATCAGCGCCGGCCGCTCCCGCAGCCGTGTCTCGGCCCTCGGCCCGGCGAGGTAGACCCAGGCCTCCCGCAGCTCGCCCGCCGCCGTCCGCACCGCCATCCGCCGCCGCACGTACAGCCCGGTCCCGTCCGCCCGACAATCCTCCAGCCGGTCCAGGGCGGCCAGGGCTCCGGCGTACGCGCCCGGGCGTACGGTGACGAGCTCGCCCAGGATCCGGCGCCCGGGCGCCGGATCCGGCACCGCGTACGGGAAGCCGGGGCCCTCGTGCAGCGCGGCACCCTCCAGGACCGCCGGCCGGATCTCGGCGCAGCGTCCGGCCAGGTGGGCGGCGTGATTGCGGCCGCCGCTGCGCAGGGTGCCGTACACGAAGAACGGCAGGGACTCCTCGGATGCGGGCACGGGTTCGACCTCCTCGTCGGGGATCGCCCACCGTACGTCCCGCGGTCCGGGTTCCGATACGGACTGGCGCACCGGGCCGTCCATGCGCTGTCATGTCGGATGTTCGGCCAGCACCGTCCAAGGGGGACACCCATGACATCGCCCGCTTCACCCTCCCAACCGGCCGCGGATCCCGGCCCGACCCCCGGCGTGGCTCCCGACGTTCCCGCCCCCGTCGACGCCGCCGTCAGGGCCAAGGCGGCCCCCACCCGTGCCCCCCGCCTCGGCGGCGCGGTCTGGCTGGCCCTCCTCGTGGTCTACGTCGTCTGGGGGTCGACGTACCTCGCGATCCGGATCGCCGTGGAGACGATGCCCTCCTTCCTCTCCGCCGCCGCCCGCTTCCTCGTCGCCGGCCTGCTGCTGACCGGCTACCTCCTGGTGCGGCAGGGCCCGGCCGGTCTGAAGGTGACCAAGCGGCAGCTGGCCTCCTCCGCCCTGGTCGGCCTGCTGCTGCTGACCGGCGGCAACGGACTGGTGGTCCTGGGCGAGACCTCCGTCCCCTCCGGGCTGGCCGCCCTGCTGGTGGCCGCGGTCCCGCTGTGGATGGTGGTGCTCACGGCGGTCGGCGGCGAGCGCCCGAGGCCCGCCGAGCTGGCCGGGGTGCTGCTCGGACTGGTCGGCCTCGGAGTCCTGTCGGCGCCCGCGATCGGCGGGTCGATCGAGCCGGCCGGTGTGATCATGATCATCGCTGCCACCCTGCTCTGGGCGACCGGCTCCTTCGCGACCAAGAAGATCCCGATGCCCGACAACGTGCTGGCCGCGAGCGCCTACCAGATGCTGGTCGGCGGAGTCGGCGACCTGGTGATCGGACTGGGCCGTGGTGAGCAGCACGGGCTGGACCTCGGAACGATCTCCGGGCGGTCCTGGCTGGCCCTCGCCTACCTGGTGATGTTCGGCTCGCTGCTCGCCTTCACCGCGTACGCCTGGCTGCTGCGGTCGGCCCCGCTGACCCTGGTCGCCACCTACGCCTATGTGAACCCGGTGGTCGCGGTGCTGCTGGGCTGGCTGATCCTCGCCGAACCGCTGACCGGCCCGACCCTCGCGGGCGGCGCGATCGTGGTGGCGGGCGTCTGCCTGGTGGTGAGCGTCAGCCGGCGTTCGGGCGGCTCGTCGCGCGCCGGGAGTCCGGCCCGTCCGGCGAAGGAGCCGACCGCTCGGAGCTGAGCCCGGCCCGCCACCACCGCCCCGGACGACGCCCATGACGGCCACGACACCCACGGCGGCCACAGCAGTCATGACGGCCACGGCGTCCACGACGTCAACGGCGGCCCGCCCCCGCGCTTCCGGCTCACGGGGGAGGGTCGTCCGCCGTACGGCTCAGAAGGCGTACGGCGGCTTGCCCGTCCACCAGTTGCCGGGCGCGTCCGGGTCGCGGCTGGTCCAGAACTCGATGATCGCGGTGGTGAACTCGGCGGCGGAGAGCACGCCGTCGCCGTCGGTGTCGAGGTGGCGGAAGGCCTCGTCGGCGTCGTCGCGGGAGAGGCCGGCGAAGTGGCCGCGCTGGAAGACGAAGAACTCACCGGCGTCCACCGTCCCGCTGCGGTCGGCGTCGGCGACGGCGAGGAAGGCCTCGGCGAGCGCGCCGAGGATCTCGCGCGCGGCCTCGGGGTCGTCGGCGAGCGAGCCGGTCGAGGTGACGAACTGCTGACGGGTGATCGCCTCGGTGCCGGCGGGCAGCCGGGCGAGGTGCAGGTCGTGCCAGGTCGTCAGGTAGGCGCGGACTATCACGGCCTCGGCCTCGGAGCCCTCCTGATGGCCGAGCGAGCGGGCCACCGAGAGGCCCATCAGGACGTGGTCCCGCTCGGTGAGCAGGCCGTCGCCGTCGGCGTCGAGGTGATCGAAGCCGTGGTTGATCTTTGCGATGAGCAGGTCGTCCGACAAATGTGCCTCCTCGGTTGGTGATTCCTTGCTCGGGTCTCCTACGTCACATCGCCTGCACGCTAGCGTCTTGAGCCGGACCGGCGCAGCCGAACGAACGGCGAACGACCTGCCCGTTCACTCCCACGCCACTCGCCGAGCCACTCGCCGAGCCACTCGCCCGGCGGACGGCCCGGCGGCCCGGACCGTCTCAGTGCACCGCCGCCAGCAGTTCCCTCGTGTACACGGTGTGCGGCGCCTCGAAGAGCTGGTCCCGGTCGGTGGACTCGACCAGCCGCCCCCGGTGCATCACCGCCACCCGGTCGCAGAAGTGCCGCACCACCGCGAGGTCGTGGGAGACGAACAGGAAGGCCACGCCGAGCCGTTCGCGCAGCTCCATCAGCAGGTTGAGCACCTGGGCCTGCACCGACACGTCGAGCGCGGAGACCGGCTCGTCGGCGATGATCAGCCGCGGCTGCGGGGCCAGCGCCCGGGCGATGCCGATCCGCTGGCGCTGCCCGCCGGAGAACTCGTGCGGGTAGCGGTCCAGGTGCCCGGCCTCCAGCCCGACCTGCTCCAGCAGTTCGACGGAGCGCTCCCGCCGTTCGGCCGGGCCCAGCGAGGTGTGCAGGCGCAGCGGGGTGTCCAGGGTCCGGCCGATCGTCCGGCGCGGGTTGAGCGAGGCGTACGGGTCCTGGAAGACCAGCTGGATCTCGCGGCTGAGCCGCTTCCGGAGTTCCCGGTCCGGCCGGGTGACGTCCTGGCCGTCGTACAGCACCCTTCCGCCGGTGGGTCGTTGCAGTCCGGCCAGGACCCGTGAGGTGGTGGACTTCCCGGAGCCGGACTCGCCGACCAGCCCGAGTGTCTCGCCCGGGGCGATCCGCAGGCCGACGCCCTCGACCGCCCGGACCGGTTCGGCCCGCAGGCCGGGGAGGCGCCGGCGCCCCGGGAAGTGCACGGACAGGTCCTCCACCTCGACCAGCCAGCGCTCGGGACGCCCGACGGTCCGCGGCCGGAACGTCCGCGAGGGTGTCGGCTCGTCGACCGTCGGCAGGGCGGTGCCCGGTACCGAGTCCAGCCGGAGCGCCGCGCCCACCAGGGCCCGGGTGTACGGCTCGCGCGGCGCGGCCAGCAGCTCGGCGGTCGGCGCGGACTCGATCCCGGCCCCGCCGCGCATGACCAGCGTCCGGTCCGTCGTCCCGGCGACCACGCCCAGGTCGTGGCTGACCAGCAGCACCGCCGTCCCGTGCTCGCGCTGCAACTCGCCGAGCAGGTCGAGGACCTGCCGCTGGACGCGGGCGTCCAGGGCGGTGGTCGGCTCGTCCGCGATGATCAGCCGGGGGTCGTTCATCAGTGCCATCGCGATCATCACCCGCTGGCGCATGCCGCCGGAGAACTGGTGCGGGTAGTCGCGGCTCCGGGCCGCCGGGATGCCGACCCGGTCGAGCATCTCGGCTGCCCGCCGGCCCGCCTCGGCGCGGCCCGTGCCCGGGTGGTGCAGCCGGTACATCTCGGCGAGCTGGGCGCCCACGCCGTGGAAGGGGCTGAGCGAGGTGAGCGCGTCCTGGAAGACCAGCGCGGCCCGTCCGCCCCGCACCCCGCGCAGCGCGGACTCCTCGGCGCCGACGACCTCCTGTCCGCCCAGCCGGATCGAGCCGGTGACGGTGGTCGTGCGCGGGTCGTGCAGGCCGAGGACGGCGAGCCCGACGGTCGATTTGCCGGAGCCCGACTCGCCGACCAGGCCCAGGACTTCACCCGGAGCGAGGTCGAAGGAGAGGTTCCGGACGGCGGTCACGGGTGCGCCGCCGCGCGGGTCGGCGAAGGCGACGGTCAGGTCGCGGACGCTCAGCACCGGCTCGTCGCTCCCCGCCGCGGTGCCCTTCGCCCCCTCGCGCCGCACGCCGTCCCCGGGAACAGTGGATTTCATCGAAGGACTCCCCATCAGCTCAGCCGCACACGCGGATCGAGCCAGGCGACCGCGAGGTCGGCCAGCGCGACGAACAGCACCATGAAGCAGGCGGCCAGCAGCACCGCGCCGACCACGGCGGGCAGGTCCTGCCCGGCAACGGCCTCCGCGGCGAACCGTCCGACCCCGTTCAGCCCGAACACCGTCTCGGTGATCACGGCTCCGCCGAGCAGTACCCCGGCCTCCAGCCCGATCAGCTGCACCAGCGGCCCGGCGGCGCCGCGCGAGGTGTACTTCAGGTGGGCGCGCAGCCGTCCCAGACCCTTGCCGCGGGCCGTGCGGACGTACTCCTCGTTCATCGTCTCCAGCAGCTGCGAGCGCGAAAGCCGGGCGAAAACGGCCGAGTTGACGAAGCCGAGGACGAACCAGGGGAGCAGCATCCCGCCCGCCCAGGCGGCCGGGTCCTCGGCCGGCGGGGTGTAGGAGGGCAGCGGCAGCAGCCCGGTGGAGTACACCAGCAGCCACTGCGCGACGTACCCGAGGAAGTAGATCTGCACGCTCGCGCCGACCAGGGTGAAGCCGGAGAGCAGCCGGTCGGTCCGCCGCCCGTGCCGCAGCGCGGAGACGAACCCGGTGCCGAGGCCGAACACCAGCAGGACGGCGAGCGCCCCGGCGGTCAGCGAGAGGGTGACGGGCAGATGGTCGGCCAGTGCCTCGGTGACGGGCTGGTGCAGCCGGTAGGAGTAGCCGAGGCAGGGGGCGTCGCAGTGGATGGTCGAGCCGTCCACGTCGCCGATGTCCCGCCCGGCGACCACGCCGACCAGGTAGTCGGTGTACTGGGTGAGCAGCGGCTGGTCCAGGCCCATGCCCTGGCGCACCGCCGAGACCTGCCCGCTGTCGCAGCGCGGGCCGCAGGCGGCGCGGGCCGGGTCGGCGGGCGCGGCGTAGAAGAGGGCGAAGGCGGCGGCGGAGACCGCGACCAGGACCGCGAGGGCCTGGGCGGTCCGCCGCAGGACGAAGGAGAGCATGGCCGATCCGGGGTCGACGTGACGGGGGAGGCGCGCGGAGGGCGAGCAGCTGAGCGGGGAGCGGGCGAGAGGGAGCGGGCGAGCGGGGAGGGGCCCGCCCCCGTTCCGCGGGGGAACCCGGGGAACCGGTGTAACCCGGGAAACAGGAACGGGAGCGGGAGCGGGAGCGGGCCCCGGCACTCAGGACTTCAGGTACAGCCAGGCCAGCGAGACGGTCCCGTAGATCGGGTGGACGAACGCCCCGCCGACGTTGCTGCCGCGCAGCTGGTTGACCGTCGGGTAGGCGAACGGCAGCACCGGCAGGTCCTTCATCACGGTCTGCTCCAGCGCGTACAGCTCCTTGGCCTTGGCGCGGGGTTCGCCGATCTGGTTGATCCGGTCGATCTCCTTGTCGACCTCCGGGTTGCGGTAGCGCGCGGAGTTGATGTCGCTGCCGGCCCGGCCGTCGAAGGAGAACGGGACGAGGGTGGACGGGGTCGGCCAGTCGACCGAGCTGGTCTCCTCGAACAGGTCGTACGGGGAATCGGTGCGGTGCACCTCGTCCAGGAAGGCCTTGGGGTCTACCGGCTTGGGCACGACGGTGATCCCGGCCTTGCCGAAGCCCTCGACCAGCACCTGCGCGACGCGCTGCCCGGTCGGGGTGTTCCGGTACGCGTAGGTCAGGCTCCCGGGCGCCTGCTTGGCCTTGGCGAGCGCGGCCCTGGCGGCCTCCGGGTCGCCCTCGGGCCTGGCCGGGTAGAGGTCGTACTTCTGGTAGTCGATCAGCGCGGGGGAGCTCAGCGTGGTGGCCAGCTCGCCGGTCCGGGCGCCGCCCTGGACCTGGCGGGCCTGCTGGCGCGGGTAGGCCAGGTGCAGCGCCTTGCGGACCTCGACGTCGGGCACCCGCTCGTTGTTGATCATCAGCTGGGTGACGAAGGCGCCCTGCCGTCCGGAGACCACCAGTTCCTTGGCCTTCGGGTCGGTGTCGGTGGTCTGGTACAGCTCGGGGGAGAGGGTGTCGGAGGCGGTGGTGGCGTTGGCGCCGCCGTCCCGTCCGGAGAGGATCTCCTGGTTGAGGTTGAGCGCCTCCTTGCCGTACGTGAAGACGAACTTCTCCGGGTACTGGCTGCGGATCGGGTCCGTCTCGGGCTTCCAGGCCGGGTTGCGCTCCAGCACCATGCGGGTGTTCTGGACGTGCTCGACGATCCGGTACGGCCCGGTCGCGAACGGCAGCCGGTCGTAGTCCGTCCCGGTGTCCTTGTCCCGGCGCACCGGGGAGGAGGAGGACTGCGCGGCCATGTACGGGACGTCGGCCTGCGGCTGCGGGAAGTGGAAGACGATCGTGCGCTCGTCCGGCGTCTCGATCGCGTCCAGGTCGCCGGCCTGCGGGCCCGCGTACTTGGTGCGCGCCGCCTCGTAGCCGGCCTCGCCGGTGAGCCACTGCGGCCAGTACGGCGGGCCGACCTCGTAGCCCTTGCCGAAGGTGCGCTCGATGCCGTACTTGACGTCCTGGGCGGTGATCGGCTGCCCGTCCTCCCAGGCGACGCCCGGCTTGAGGCGGTACGTCCAGGTGCGGCCGCCGTCGGCCGGGGTGCCGGTGTCGGTGGCCAGGTCACCGACCAGCTTGGCCTTGCCGTCCACGACCTGGTACTGGGTCAGCTGGCGGCCCCAGAGCAGCGAGGCGTTGTAGGTGGCGCCCGCGTAGACCTTCTGCGGGTCGAGGTGGCGGAACTCCACGCTGTTGTACACGTTCACCGTGCCGCCCGCGCGGGCGCCCGGGACGGCCGGGGCCGGGCCGGCGCTCTCCTGCTCGCTGCCGAGCACGGCGGTCAGCGGGGAGGTCTCCTTGGCGGAGGCCCCGGCGGCGCCGCCGGAGCCGGTGGTGCTGCCCGCGCCGGCCGAGCAGGAGGTCGCCAGCAGGGCGGTGGCGATGACGGCGAGGGACGGTCTGGTCCAGCGCATGGCGAATCTCTCCTTGCCCCGGCGGATCGTGCCGGGGCGGGCTCGGGTTGATGGAAGGGAGGAGGCGAGGGGGTCAGCGGGCAGTGCGGGCGCGCGGGTCCAGCGCGTCCCGGACGGCGTCGCCGAGCAGGTTGAAGGCGATGACGAACAGCAGCAGCGCCACGCCGGGGAACACCATGTAGGTGGGGTCGGCCCGGAAGACCTCGGAGCCGCGCGCGATCATCCGCCCCCAGTCCGGGACCGGCTCGGTGATGCCGACGCCGAGGAAGGACAGCGCGGCCTCCGAGGCCACGAAGGTCGGCACCGCCATGGTGGCGTGCACCAGCAGCTGCGAGCGCACATTCGGCAGAAGTTCGTGGACGACGACATGGAACCGGCCGGCGCCCTGGGCCCGTGCGGACTGCACGAAATCCCTTTCCCGAAGTGAGCGGACGGTGGCCCGAAGGGAAAGTGCGAGCGGAATCCAGCCGAACGCCGAGAAAACCAGGATCAGCACCAGGAACTGCATCCACTCCGGTTCCGCGGTGCCCGGGTCGACCAAACGGGACTGGATCACCGGGCTGAGCGCGAGCAGCAGGAGCAGCGTGGGAAAGGCCAGCAGCACATTCGCGAGGAATCCGAACAGCCGGTCCGTGATCCCGCCCAGGTAGCCGACCGCGACGCCGGCCAGCACGCCCAGGGTGGTGGTCACCGCGGCGGCCGCGAAGGCGATCAGCAGCGAGGTGCGGATGCCGTACAGCAGCTGGGTGAACACGTCCCGGCCGAGGCCGGGCTCCAGGCCGAACCAGAAGTCGCCGGAGATCCCGCCGTTCGGCAGCATCGGCAGTCCGCTGTCGCTGAGCAGGCCCGGGGCGTTCTGGCCGTAGTGGTCGACCGGGTTCTTCCCGTACAGCGCGGCGACCAGCGGGGCGCCGAGGGCGAGCAGCAGGAACAGCACCACCACCGCCAGGGCGGCGGCGCCGACCCGGTCGCGCAGGATCCGGCGGAGCAGGCCGGGGTCGGCGGCGGGCGCGGGCCCGGCCGTGGTGCCTGGGACGGTGTCGACCGCTGCCATGAGGCGTAACCCCCGAATTCTCCGCCGCCCCATGGGTGAGGGTGCGCTGGTGTGCATTTCCGGTACGGCGTCCGGGGTTTTCCGGCGGCCGTTCGAGCGCCATTTGATCGGATGCGTCCGAGGTTCCGCAAATCACCTTCGGCGGTCGTTCGGGTCATTCCTGCGGAACTGTTTCGGGATATGTGGCGGCTTCATTTCGCCGAAACACCGGTGTTGCAAAAGAACGGACATAGCAGCACATAGCGGACTGCCTGTTCCGCATTCTGAGACCTCCGCCACAGTCCCTCCGGTGTTGGTACGATCCCGGTGGGCCGCAACTGGCGCGTAGGGATGGAATCAACCATCGGGAAGCGGCCCCGTGAATCCTCACGTGAACTTGCCGAGCGCCTGGGCCCCCGCATCCCCACCAGGAGACCGCCATGGCCCAGCAGCCCCACACCGCCGCCTCCGCCGCGGCCGACACCGCCTTCCGCAGCGCCCTCGACGTGGTCGCCGGCGTCGAACCCCGGATCGCCGCCGCCATCGGCCAGGAGCTGGCGGACCAGCGCGCCTCGCTCAAGCTGATCGCCAGCGAGAACTACGCCTCCCCGGCGGTCCTGCTCACCATGGGCAACTGGCTAAGCGACAAGTACGCCGAAGGCACCGTCGGCCGCCGCTTCTACGCGGGCTGCCGCAACGTCGACACCGTCGAGAGCATCGCCGCCGAGCACGCCCGCGAGCTGTTCGGCGCCGACCACGCCTACGTCCAGCCGCACTCCGGCATCGACGCCAACCTCACCGCCTTCTGGGCCGTCCTCTCCCAGCGGGTCGAGAGCCCGGCCCTGGAGCGCGCCGAGGTGCGCAACGTCAACGACCTCACCGAGGAGGAATGGGCGCGGCTGCGCCAGGAGCTCGGCAACCAGCGGATGCTCGGCATGTCCCTGGACACCGGCGGCCATCTCACGCACGGCTTCCGGCCCAACATCTCGGGCAAGATGTTCGAGCAGCGCAGCTACGGCACCGACCCGGCCACCGGCCTGATCGACTACGACGCGCTGCGCGAGACCGCCCGCGAGTTCCGCCCGCTGATCATCGTCGCCGGCTACTCCGCCTACCCGCGCCTGGTGAACTTCCGCAGGATGCGCGAGATCGCGGACGAGGTCGGCGCGACCCTCATGGTCGACATGGCGCACTTCGCCGGCCTGGTCGCGGGCAAGGTGCTGACCGGCGACCACGACCCGATCCCGCACGCCCACATCGTCACCACCACCACCCACAAGTCCCTGCGCGGCCCGCGCGGCGGCATGGTGCTGTGCCAGTCCGAACTGGCCGAGCACGTCGACCGCGGCTGCCCGCTGGTGCTCGGCGGCCCGCTCTCGCACGTCATGGCCGCCAAGGCGGTCGCCCTCGCCGAGGCCCGCCGCCCCGAGTTCCAGGCCTACGCCCGCGCCGTCGTCGCCAACGCCCAGGCGCTCGCCGAGGGCCTGCTGCGCCGCGGCGGCAAGCTGGTCACCGGCGGCACCGACAACCACCTGGTCCTCGCCGACGTCTCCGGCTACGGCCTGACCGGCCGCCAGGCCGAGGCGGCCCTGCTCGACTCGGGCATCGTCACCAACCGCAACTCCGTCCCGCTGGACCCGAACGGGGCCTGGTACACCTCGGGCGTCCGCCTCGGCACCCCGGCCCTCACCACCCGCGGTCTCGGCACCGCGGAGATGGACGAGATCGCCGACCTGGTCCACACCGTCCTGAGTGCCACCACCCCCACCACCACGGCCAAGGGCTCCCCGTCCAAGGCCGCCTACAGCCTGGACGCCGGCCTCCGCGACGCCACCGCCAAGCGCGCGGCCGACCTGCTCGCCCCGTACCCGCTCTACCCGGGCGTCGACCTGGTCTGACGGCGGACGGCAGACGGCGGACGGCTGACGGCGAACAGATGACAGATTTCGAAATCTGTCATCTGTTCGCTGAAAGTTGTCAGCCGTCAGCCGTCAGCCGTCAGCCGTCAGCTGTCGGCCGGCCTCCGGCCCCGCCCGGTCCCCACCTCACCGGGCGCGGGCGGCGGCCCGGTGCGGCTAGTACTGCAGAGACTTGTACTGGAGGAACTCCTCCAGCCCGTGGCGGCCCAGCTCCCGGCCGAGGCCCGAGTTCTTGTAGCCGCCGAAGGGCGCGAGCGGGTTGAAGCGGCCGCCGTTGAGGTCCACCTGGCCGGTGTCGAGGCGGCGGGCGAAGGCGGCGGCGGTGTCGGTGTCGCGGGCCCAGACGCCGCCGCCCAGGCCGTACGGGGTGCCGTTGGCGAGTTCGGCGGCGTGGTCCTCGTCGCGATAGCGGAGTATCGCCAGGACCGGGCCGAAGACCTCCTCCTGGGCCACCGTCATCTCCGGGGTCACGTCGGCGAGCACGGTCGGGTGGACGTAGTAGCCGGTGGGCAGCTCGGCGACGGGCTCCGAGCCGCCGACGACGAGCCGGGCGCCCTCGGCCAGCGCGCCGTCGATGTAGCCGCGCACCCGGTCCAGCTGCCTGGCGTTGACCAGCGGGCCGATCCGGGTCCGGGGGTCGCTCGGGTCGCCCGGCCGGTACTGGGCGGCCAGCTCCTCGGCCCGGGCGACCGCCTCGTCGTACTGGTCCTCGTGCACCAGCAGCCGGGTCAGCGCGCTGCAGGTCTGGCCCGAGTTGGCGAAGACGTTGGCGACGTTCGCCTTGACCGCGCGGGCCAGGTCGGCGCCCGGCAGCACCACGTTGGCGGACTTGCCGCCCAGTTCCAGGGAGACCCGCTTCAGCCCGCGGCCGGCCGTCTCGGCGATCTGCCGGCCGACGGCGGTGGAGCCGGTGAAGGAGACCAGGTCCACTTCCCGGTGCCCGACGAGTGCCGCGCCCGCGACCGCGCCGGTGCCGGTCACCAGGTGGAAGGTGCCGGCCGGGAAGCCGGCTTCGTGCACCAGCCGGGCGAACAGCCGGGCCACCAGCGGGGTGTCCTCGGCCGGCTTGAGGACCACCGGGCAGCCGGCCGCCAGCGCCGGGACGGCCTTGGCCACGATCTGGTGCAACGGGTAGTTCCAGGGCGTGATCGCCGCGACCACGCCGGCCGGCTCGGCGTGCACCACCGAGTTGCCGATCCGCTCCTCGAAGGGGTGCTCGGCGAGCAGGGTCAGGTAGGAGGTCGCCACGGCGAGCGGCAGCCCGGCGTGCACGGCCCCGGCGAAGCCGACCGGCGAGCCCAGCTCGGCGACGACGGTCTCGGTGATCTCGTTCTGCGCGGCGGCGATCCCGTCCCGCAGCCGGGTCAGCAGGGCCAGCCGCTCCTCGCGGGTGGTGGAGCCCCAGCTCCGGGCCGCCCGGCGGGCCGCCGTCACCGCCGCGTCGACGTCGGCCGGACCGCCGGCCGGCACCGTGGCCAGTACCTGTTCGGTCGCCGGGTTCAGCACGGTGATCGATCCGGTGTCACCGGAGGGCCGCCACTCGCCGTCGATGTACTGGTCGCCGTGCTCCGGGTACTGCGCGTACTGCCGCACCGATCGTCCTCTCGTCCACTCAGCCGACCCTCGACCAGCAGCGCTGGTCGGAGGTCAGTCAATGCGGCGCGGACGGCCGCGCGCAAGAGTCAATCCCGACCGGCGGACGTGACGGTTACTTCGGGGCGAACCGCGCGGTGTACTCGTCGAACGGCTCGATGCCCACTTCGGCGCGCCGCTCGTCCAGCCGCTCGGGCTCCTCGCACGGCCACGGCACCGGGCGGCCGTCCGTCACCGCGCCGATCTGCGTCCCGTAGCGCTGCTCCCGGCCCTCGTTGACCGCCAGACGGTCCTGGAGGAAGGCCAGGTCGCGGGCGCTGGCTTCGCCCCTGGCGACGGCCCCGCCCATCAGGGCCACCGCCCGCCGCTGGACATCGAGCTGCCGGTCCGCGTGCTGCGCCACCAGCCAGGCCGCCCGGGCGGCCTCGGGGCCGACGGTGCGCTCGGTCGGCCAGCCGTGCGCCGCCATGATCTCCGCGAGCCGGTCCCCGTGCCGGGCGGTGAGCCGGCGCCAGGCCGCCTGATCGGCCAGGTCGGGGCTGTTCGCCAGCCGGGCGGCCGCGCCGTCCTCGGTCATCATCCCGGTCAGCTCCCGCACGAGGGCCGGATCCTGACCGTACTGCTGTGCTTCCGTCACGTCGACGACGCTCCCTACCCGGGCCCTCGCGTCGAGGACCGCCCGCGACCACGCTAGGCGCGGAAACCGCGACGAAGATCATCCCCGAAGACGGTGACCCGGGGGTGCCCGCCACGGCAGGATGGACGTACACCGGGAACGAAGCGCACCGGGAACGGAGCGCACCGCGCACGGTCCCCGCGCACGCCGAAGGGCCGGTCGGAGGATTCCGACCGGCCCTTCACCGTGAGTTCACGCGCTCAGGCGCCTCAGACCCGCGAGGGCTCCGCGGCGTCGTCCGGCGCGGCGCTCCGGGCCTCCTCGGCCATCTCCTGGCGGACCGCGGCCAGCGAGGGGTTGGCCCAGGCGCTGGCGACGCCCCAGTGGTAGAACGCCAGCCCGATCGCGGCGACGATCAGCAGGTCCCAGCCCTCCGGCAGGTAGTCGTGCCCGCCGAAGTCGGCGCTGCCCGCCCAGGAGACGCCGGCCATCACGAACAGGTACGCGACCATCCAGGCGCCCGCCTTCAGGTGCGGCTTCAGCTCGGCGAACGGCTTGCGCAGCTCGTACCAGGCCCAGATCGGCAGACCGGCGGCCATCAGCAGGATGACCTTGCCGGTGAGCGGCCAGCGGGCCCAGTAGAGCACCAGCGAGCCGAACACCATCGCGACCGGAGCGATCACCGGCATGGCGCGCAGCCGGACCGGCCGGGGCAGGTCCGGGGCCAGGCGGCGCAGCGCCATCACGGCGACCGGGCCGGTGATGTACGAGATCACGGTGGCCACCGAGACGATCTCGGCCAGCGAGCCCCAGCCGCGGAAGACCGCGAGGAACAGGAAGGCGACCACCAGGTTGAGCACCAGCGCCGGACGCGGGATGCCGGTCTTGGCGTCGACCTTGCCGAAGATCTTGGGCAGGTGGCCGTTCTCCTGCACGCCGTGGATCATGCGCGAGGTGGTGGCGGCGTAGATCATGCCGGTGCCGGAGGGCGAGATGAAGGCGTCCGCGTACAGCGTGATCGCCAGCCAGTTCAGGCCCCAGGCGATGGCCAGGTCGGCCAGCGGCGAGGTGTAGGAGAGGTTGCTCCAGCCGTTCGCCAGGTCGCCGCCGGGGATGGCGCCGAGGAAGGCGATCTGCAGCGCGACGTAGATCACCAGGGCGATCAGGATCGAGCCGATGACGGCCTTCGGCAGCGACTTGCCCGGGTTGCGGGCCTCGCCGGCCAGGTTGAGCGGGGACTGGAAGCCGTTGAAGGCCCAGACGATGCCGGAGACCGCGACGGCGGTGAACACCGAGCTCCAGCCGTTCGGCGCGAAGCCGCCGTGGTCGGTGAAGTGGGCGGTGTCGAAGTGCGCGAAGAGCAGCGCACCGGCGGTCACCGTCGGGACGACGACCTTGAAGACGGTGATCGCGGTGTTGGTCTTGGCGAACAGCGTGATCGCGAACCAGTTGAGGGCGAAGTAGACGAGCAGCAGCACGCTGGCCAGCGCCACTCCGCTGAGGGTCAGCTCCTTGCCGTCGAACAACCCCTGTGCCCAGCCGAAGTGCCAGGAGCTCATGTACTGCACGGAGGCGGTGGCCTCACCCGGGATGACCGAGACGATGGCGATCCAGTTGGCCCAGGCGGCCAGGTAGCCGGCCAGCGACCCGTGCGAGTACTGGCCGTACCGGACCATGCCGCCGGCCTTGGGGAACATCGAGCCCAGCTCGCTGTAGGTGAGCGCGATGGTCAGCGCCACCGCGGCACCGATCACCCAGGCGAGGATCGAGGCGGGTCCGGCGAGCTTGGCGGCCCGCTCGGCACCGAACAGCCACCCGGAGCCGATGATCGACCCCAGCCCGACCGCGGTCAGGCTGATCGTGCCGAGCGATCGGCGGTAGTTCTGGTGTGATGCCGTCGACGATTCGGGCTCACTCAACGTATCGGTCCTCTCGCTCGTGGTTCATCGGGTGGTGTCGGTGTTTTTGCGATTTTGAGTCGGTATTTCGGACAAACGGAGAGCAGCCTATGTTCCGAAAACGGGCGAATACCTCAGAGGAAGCTCAAACCGTCCGATTGTTGCCATCTC
Organism: Kitasatospora sp. NPDC054795; assembly: GCF_053611565.1. Taxonomy (NCBI): domain Bacteria; kingdom Bacillati; phylum Actinomycetota; class Actinomycetes; order Kitasatosporales; family Streptomycetaceae; genus Kitasatospora; species Kitasatospora sp. NPDC054795. The sequence continues at coordinate 75,929 of NZ_JBSHAP010000006.1, read as the reverse complement.
GTGTCCGGCGTCCGGGCCGGTGCGGACCGGCGAGGAGACCGGGGCCACAGTGCCCGGAAGGGGTGGTGGCCGGGGATGGCGACCGGGGCCGGCCCGGGAAAGGGGCGGCCCGAAAAACGAAATTCCCCGTGGGTGCCTTTCGGCTCCCACGGGGAATTCGGCTGTGTCCGAGGGGGGACTTGAACCCCCACGCCCGATAAAGGGCACTAGCACCTCAAGCTAGCGCGTCTGCCATTCCGCCACCCGGACCGGGTGTGTGCTTCGGGGGTTTTTTTCTCGCCCCCTCGGCGACAGAGAGAACATTACCAGGGTTCTGGAGTGCTTCTCACCTGCGCTTCCTCGGGGCGGGGCCACCGGACATCCTGGTCCGAGGCCCGTCCGGCCCCCGCGGGCCGCAACGCCAGGGCCGTACCGGGCCCGCGGCGAGCCCTGAGCCTGCCCGGAGTGCGGCCCGTACCGCCCGCACACGGCCCGGAGCGCGGCCCGCACAGGTTGGTACGGCCTGGGAACGCGCTCGAATCCGGCCCGAACCGGTGGCGTCCGCGAAGGAATCGGTCGACTCCCGCACCGGCCGCGGTCGGTTGCGGCCGGAACCGGTCCGACACGGGCAACTTGTCGACGGTGCCACGGCCGCCGCGACGGCTCTCGTAGCGTCTGTGGACCGAGGGCGCCATGAAGCGGATCGCCTGATTCCCGGGTCGCGGACGAAGGGCGGCTGGACGTGGAGCAGATCAGCGGAGCGGCGAAGGCCGAACCGAGACGCGACAGGCGGATGGAGGGCCGGGGCGGGGCCACGGTCTCCGGAGGTCCCGCCGAGGGCGTGTGGCGCTTCCCGGTGCCCGCCACCGAGGCCTCGGTGCCGCTCACCCGGCACGCGGTGCGGGACCGTCTGCTGGCCCAGGGCATGGCCGGGGTGCGCTACCAGGAGCTGGTGGACGACCTGCTGCTGATCGTGTCGGAGCTGGTGAGCAACGCGGTGACGCACGCCGCCGACCTGTCCCCCGAGGTGGTCACCGAGCTGTCGGTGCGCCGGGCCTCGGTGCGGGTGTCGGTCGAGGACGGCGATCCGTACCGGCCGAAGGCGCTGGAGAACGACACCGCGAGCACCGGCGGGCGCGGCCTGCTGCTGGTGAAGAGCGTCACCCTGCAGGCCGGCGGGGTGTGCGACGTCGAACACACGGGGGAGGGCGGCAAGGTCATCTGGGCCTCGCTGCCCGTCCCCCCGGAGCCCGGCCACTGACCGGCCGGGCCGATGACCGGGCCGACGGCCGGGTTGGCCGGAGCGGCCGGAGCGGTCGGGCCAGGACTACCAGTCCCGCCCGGCGATCTCCCGGATGCCCGGCAGCGCGGCCTCGAAGACCGTCTCGAACCAGACCGAGAACGGCCGCTCCGCCCGCAGCTCCCGCAGCTCCTGCGCGGTCACGAAGGCGAAGTCGTCCACCTCCTCCGGGGTCGGCTCGACCGGCGCGGTGACCAGTCCCACGAACAGGTGGTTCCACTCCCGCTCGATCAGCCCGGAGGCCTCGTCCGGCAGGTCGTAGCGGACGGTGCCCGCCTCGCACAGCAGCGCCGGCGCGACGCCCAGCTCCTCGGCGGTGCGCCGGGCGGCGGCGACGAACGGCGGCTCGTCCGGGTACGGGTGGCCGCAGCAGGTGTTCGACCAGACGCCGGGGGAGTGGTACTTGCCGAGCGCCCGGCGCTGGAGCAGCAGCCGGCCCTGGCGGTCGAACAGGAAGACGGAGAAGGCCCGGTGCAGGCGGCCCGGCTGCTGGTGGGCCCAGAGCTTCTCGCCGGTGCCGATCGTGACGCCCTCGTCGTCGACCAGTTCCAGCAGGATCTCGGCTCCGGCCGGGGCGGATCCGGTGGCCCTGGGGTCGACCGTGACATCGGTCTCCACGTCGAGACCGGTGTCGATCTCGGCGGCGAAGTGCGTCGGGTCGGTCGGCAGACTCTGGGGCATGGGGCCTCTTTCGGGAGCGGGAGCAACGGGAGCATCGGGTGTCTCCGACGCACCGGGTGGAGTGCGGCGGACACAGCAGGGGCACCGGCGCCGGCGTCGGGCCCCAGTCTGCCGTATGGGTGGCACTCGCCAGGGGTCCCACGCACAACCGGACGGATCATGACCCGGAGGAATCGGAAACCTGCCAGAGAAGGATCCGGGACGCCCCCGAAAGGGGCACGGAATTCGCAGAACCGTTCGCCGCGCGTTCGGAGCCTGTTCGACCGGCCCGGCGGAGCCGGTGCGGACCCCGGGCCGCTCCGCCGTCACCCGGGCCTCTCCGCCGCCGCCCCGGGCTGCTCCGCCGCCGCCCCGGCCGCCGTTCCGCCTGCCGTTCCGGCCGCCGTCGTGCCCGCCTGCCGCCCCGCCCGCAGCCCCGGTCCCGCCGCCCCGTCGGCCGCCCCGGGCCCCCGGGCGCGTTCTGGCCGGTCGCCCCGGTCGCCTACCATCACATACGACACGGTGCCCGGATCTGTGCCGGCACCGGCGCGCCGCCGCCCGCCCCGGTCGAACGCCGGTCCGGGCGAACCGGTGGCGCCGCCGACCTCCGGCACAGATCCGCGCACAGCACGACGGATCAGGAGACCCGCATGATCGGCCTCGTTCTGGCAGCCGGCGCCGGCCGCCGGCTGCGCCCGTACACCGACACCCTGCCCAAGGCTCTGGTGCCGGTCGACGGGGAGCGGACCGTCCTGGACCTCACGCTCGGCAACTTCGCCGAGGTCGGACTGCGCGAGGCCGCGATCGTCGTCGGCTACCGCAAGGAGGCGGTGTACGACCGCAAGGACGCCCTGGAGAACAAGTACGGCGTCAAGCTCCACCTGGTCGAGAACGACAAGGCCGAGGAGTGGAACAACGCCTACTCGCTGTGGTGCGCCCGCGAGCTGTTCGCCGAGGGCCTGCTGCTCGCCAACGGCGACACCGTCCACCCGGTCTCCGTCCAGCGGACCATGCTGGAGGGCAACCGGCGGCTGACCGAGTCCGGTACCGCCCCCGGCATCCTGCTCGCCCTCGACACGGTGAAGAAGCTCGCCGACGAGGAGATGAAGGTGATCGTCGACCCGGCCACGGGCATGCGCCGCATCACCAAGCTGATGGAGCCGGCCGAGGCGACCGGCGAGTACATCGGCGTCACGGTGATCAACCCGTCCGCCGCCGCCGACCTGACCGACGCGCTGCGCGCCACCTACGAGCGCGACCCGCAGCTGTACTACGAGGACGGCTACCAGGAGATGGTGAACCGAGGCCTGCGGATCGACGTGCAGCCGATCGGCGAGGTCTCCTGGGTCGAGGTCGACAACCACGACGACCTGGCGAAGGCGCGGGAGATCGCGTGCCGGTACTGACCCGACTGGTTCCGTCGCCGCTGTTCGTCGAGATCCGCCCGGGCGCGCTGGACGCGCTCGGCGGCATCCTCGCGGACCAGCGGCTGTCGGCCTCGGGCCGGATCGCGGTCGCGATCAGCAACGGCTCCGGCTCGGCCATGCGCCGTCGCCTGGAGCCGGCCCTGCCCGGAGCCGACTGGTACAACGTGGACGACGGCAGCCTGGACAGCGCGGTGCGGCTGGCCGAGGCGATGCGCGGCGGGCACTACGACGCGATCGTGGGCCTCGGCGGCGGCAAGATCATCGACGCCGCCAAGTACGCCGCGGCCCGGGTCGGCCTGCCGCTGGTCGCGGTCGCCACCAACCTGGCCCACGACGGCATCTGCTCGCCGGTCTCCACCCTGGACAACGACGCCGGGCGCGGCTCCTACGGGGTGCCCAGCCCGATCGGCATCGTGGTCGACCTGGACGTGATCCGGCAGGCCCCGCCGCGCTTCGTGGCGGCCGGAGTGGGCGACGTCGTCTCCAACATCTCCGCGTGCGCGGACTGGGAGCTGTCGCACGCGGTGACCGGTGAGCCGGTGGACGGACTGGCCGTGGCGATGGCCCGCTCGGCGGGCGAGAACCTGCTGCGGCACCCGGGCGGCATCCAGGACCAGGACCTCCTGACGGCGCTCGCCGAGGCCCTGGTACTGTCCGGCATCGCGATGAACATCGCGGGCAGCACCCGGCCCTCGTCGGGTGCCTGCCACGAGATCTCGCATGCCCTGGACGTGCTGTATCCCAAGCGGTCCGCCCAGCACGGCGAGCAGGTCGGCCTCGGCGCCGCCTTCGCCAGCTTCCTGCGGGGCGAGCGCGAGCTGACCGGTCTGATCGTGGAGCGCCTGGCGAGCCACGGACTGCCGGTGACCGCCGCTCAGATCGGCTTCACCGAGGCGGAGTTCACCGAAGCGGTGCACTACGCTCCGAACACCCGACCGGGGCGCTTCACCATCCTCGAACACCTCGACCTCTCCCCTTCCGCAATCAGGGACGCGTACGCCGACTATGTCCAAGCCGTCAACAGCTGACCCCTCCACCGCGGGAGCCCAACGGCCCCCGGTGGACCTGAGCCGCAGGCCCTCGATCGAGGAACTGCGCGCGGTGATCCACCCGGAGGGCATGCTCCAGCGCCGCAGCGCCGAGCACTGGGCCGGACGCCTGTACATGCGGAAGATCTCGCTGCGGATCACCCGCGTGCTCTCCACCATGACGGCGATCACGCCCAACGGCCTGACGTACCTGATGATGTTCACCGGCATCCTGGCCGGTGCCGCGCTGGTCGTGCCGGGCATCGCGGGCGCCGTCCTGGGCGCCCTGCTGATCCAGGTCTACCTGCTGCTGGACTGCGTGGACGGCGAGGTGGCCCGCTGGCGCCGGCAGACCTCGCTCACCGGGGTCTACCTGGACCGGGTCGGCCACTACATGTCCGAGGCGGCCCTGCTGACCGGCCTCGGCCTGCGCGCCACCGACCTGCTGCACCGCGAGGGCGCCGGGTCGCACTGGGAGTGGGCCTTCCTCGGCACCCTGGCCGCGCTCGGCGCGATCCTGATCAAGTCCGAGACCGACCTGGTGGACGTGGCCCGGGCGCGCAGCGGCATGACGGCCGTCGAGGACAGTGCCTCTGTGCCGCGGTCCTCCTCCGTCGCCAGGGCCCGCCGGGCGGCCTCCTTCCTGAAGTTCCACCGCCTGGTCGGCGCGGTCGAGGCCTCGCTGTTCGTCCTGGCCGCCGGCGTCGCGGACGCCGTGCACGGCGGACTCCTCTTCACCCGGCTCGCGGTGGTCGTCCTGGCGGCGATCGCGATGCTCCAGACCGTGCTGCACCTGCTGAGCATCGTCCTCTCCAGCAGGCTGCGATGAACGGGACCACCGCGGAGAACTTCCGCCTCGGCGCCGTGATCATCACCATGGGCAACCGGCCGGCCGAGCTGAACGCCCTGATCGAGGCCGTCCGCGCCCAGGAGGGCCCGGCGGTCGAACTGGCCGTGGTCGGCCAGGGCGTGAAGCTGCCCCCGCTGCCGGAGGACGTGCGCAGCGTCGAGCTGCCGGAGAACCTGGGCATCCCGGGCGGGCGCAACGTCGGCATCGAGCTGTTCGGCCGGAACGGGGCGGACGTCGACGCGGTCCTCTTCCTGGACGACGACGGGAACCTGCCGCGCACCGACTCGGCCCGCCTGCTGCGCGAGGCCTTCACCGCCGACCCGGAGCTGGGCATCGTCGCCTTCCGGATCGCGGATCCGGACACCGGGGTCACCCAGCGCCGCCACGTCCCCCGGCTGCGCGCCAGCGACCCGCTGCGCTCGTCCCGGGTGACGACCTTCCTCGGCGGCGCGAGCGCGGTGCGCTGCAAGGTGTTCGAGCAGGCCGGGCAGCTGCCCGCCGAGTTCTTCTACGCCCACGAGGAGACCGACCTCGCGTGGCGCGCGCTGGACGCCGGCTGGGCCATCGACTACCGGGCGGACGTGGTGCTGCACCACCCCACGACCTCTCCGGCCCGCCACGCGACGTACTTCCACAACGTGGCCCGCAACCGGGTCTGGCTCGCGAGGCGGAACCTTCCGGCCCTGTTGGTGCCTCTCTATCCGGGAACCTGGTTCCTGCTGACCCTGGCCCGCCGCCCCTCCCCGGAGGCGCTGAAGGCCTGGTGGGGCGGGTTCCGGGCGGGCTGGCGCGAACCCTGCGGTCCGCGGCGGCCCATGCGGTGGCGTACCGTCTGGCGACTGACCAGGCTGGGCCGACCACCGATCATCTGATCGCATCCGATGGCATCCGCATCGAATGCCCGATCGCTGCGGCCGGTGCCCACACACCGGCCGGCTCCCCCGAGATCCCAGTGGATCCCCATCGGTGCACCGGCGGACCTCGCCGACCGGCCGCCCCGACCGATCCCGCGTGAAGGACGAATGTGTCGACAGTGAGTGAACCCGTCAGCCTCTCGGCCCCCAGAGGGGTGGACGCGGGCCTGACCCCCAAGCAGCTTGCGGACAAGTACGGTCTGGCGGTCAGCGGTGCCCGTCCCGGCCTGTTCGCCTACTCCAAGCAGCTCTGGGCCCGGCGCCACTTCATCTGGGCCTTCGCCACCGCCCGCCTGGTGGCCCAGTACACCAACGCCAAGCTCGGCCAGCTGTGGCAGGTGGTGACCCCGCTGCTCAACTGCGCGGTGTTCTACCTGGTCTTCGGCGTGATCCTGGCGAGCAAGCAGGGCTTCCCGGACAACACCTACATCGCCTGGCTCTGCATCGGCGTCTTCGTCTTCCAGTTCACCCAGAACGCGGTGCAGGCCGGCACCCGGGCGATCTCCGACAACCTCGGGCTGATCCGGGCGCTGCACTTCCCCCGGGCCAGCCTCCCGATCGCCTTCACCGTGATCCAGCTCCAGCAGCTGCTGATCTCCATGGTCGTCCTGGTCGTCACCGTGCTCGCCGCCGGCATCACCCCGGGCCGGACCTGGCTGCTGATCATCCCGGCGCTGCTCCTGCAGACGCTCTTCAACACCGGCATCTCGCTGGTGATGGCCCGGATCGGCTCCCGGACCAGCGACATCTCCCAGCTGATCCCGTTCGTGATGCGCGCCTGGATGTTCCTGTCCGGTGTGATGTTCAGCATCCAGGACAAGATCACCCACTGGCCGCACTACATCCAGACGCTGATGTCGCTCAACCCGGCGTCGATCTACATGGACCTGCTGCGGCACGCCTTCGCGCCGGTCATCTACAACCCGCACCAGCCGGTGCACCAGGCCCTCCCGCCGCACCAGTGGGCGTACGGCCTCGCCTGGGGCGTGGGCATGTTCGTCGTCGGATACGTCTTCTTCTGGAAGGCCGAAGAGGAGTACGGCCGTGGCTGACATCGACCTGAGCACGAGCGACACCGTCCCGGACACGGACGTGGCCCGCGAGCCCACCGTCGTCGTCGACGACGTGCACATCGTCTACAAGGTGCACGGCGCCGGCTCCGGCAAGGGCAGCGCCACCTCGGCGCTGAGCCGCATCATCAGCCGCAAGCGCGCCTCCGGCGTGCGCGAGGTGCACGCGGTCAAGGGCGTCAGCTTCACCGCGTACAAGGGTGAGGCGATCGGCCTGATCGGCTCCAACGGCTCCGGCAAGTCGACCATGCTGGCCGCCATCGCGGGCCTGCTGCCGACCGAGAAGGGCGGCATCTACACCAACGGCCAGCCCTCGCTGCTGGGCGTCAACGCCGCGCTGATGAACGAGCTCACCGGTGAGCGCAACGTCATCCTCGGCTGCCTGGCGATGGGCATGACCCCGGCCCAGGTGAAGGCGCGCTACCAGGACATCGTCGACTTCTCCGGCATCAACGACAAGGGCGACTTCATCTCCCTGCCGATGCGCACCTACTCCTCCGGCATGGGCGCCCGGCTGCGCTTCTCGATCGCGGCCGCGAAGACCCACGACGTGCTGCTGATTGACGAGGCCCTCGCCACCGGCGACCAGGCCTTCCAGCAGCGCAGCAAGCGCCGGATCGACGAGCTGCGCAAGTCCGCCGGTACGGTCTTCCTGGTCAGCCACGACAACAACTCGATCCGCGAGGTCTGCGAGCGGACCATATGGATCGAGGCCGGCGAGCTGGTCATGGACGGACCCACCGAGGAGGTCGTCAGCCGCTACGAGCGCGGCGACCGACCGTAGTCTCCGTCACACCCCAGGGGCCGGTTCCGGAACTTCCGGAGCCGGCCCTTCACCGTGCCCGCGGCCCGGTCCGTACGCCCCGCGGCCCCGGTCGGCCCGCCGCCGCGGGGGTGAGCGCGTGGTGCCCGGGGCGGGGCGCTCTTTTCCGCCGGGCCCCGGCGTGCCAGCCTGGTGGTCCCGGGGGCGGTGTGCCGTGCGTGGCCCCCGCGCTCGGACGCGTGTCCGAGTCGGGCCGGTCGTGCCACGCGGTGTAGAACGGGGGAGTGACAGCAGTGTCGGCTTCGGCCCAGCCCAGAGATACGCCGGTGAACGGTTCCGCAGGACAGACCCTGAACAAGGCGGGCGCGGAGAACTTCCCCGTGGCCCCCTTCTTCCTTCCCGCGGCCTGGCGCGACGACCTGATGGCGGTGTACGGCTTCGCCCGCCTGGTCGACGACGCCGGCGACGGCGACCTGGCCGACCCGGCCGCCGCCGCCCGCCTGCTCGGGGTCGAGCAGCCGTCCCCCGCCACCCCTTCGGCCCAGCCCGGCCCGCCGACCCCGCAGGAGACCGCCTTCCGGCTCGCCCTGCTCGACGGACTGGAGCGGGACCTCGACCGGGTCTTCGAGACCGCGCTGCGCACCGCCGGCGGCTCCGGGACCGGCGCCGACCGGCCCCGCCACCCGCTGCTGGACGCGCTCGTCCCGCTGGTCGACCGGCACGGCCTGACCCCCGAGCCGTTCCGCCGTCTGATCGAGGCCAACCGGGTGGACCAGACCACCGCCCGCTACGCGACCTTCGACGACCTGCTCGGCTACTGCACCCTCTCCGCCGACCCGGTCGGCCGCCTCGTGCTGGCCATCGCCGGCGTCTCCACCCCCGAGCGGATCGAGCTCTCGGACGCCGTGTGCAGCGGCCTCCAGGTCGTCGAGCACATCCAGGACGTGGCCGAGGACCTCGCCCACGGCCGGATCTACCTGCCCGCCGAGGACCTGGCCCGCTTCGGCGTCACCGAGGCGGACCTGGCCGCCCCCTCCGCCGACGGCGCGGTGCGCGAGCTGATCGCCTTCGAGGTCGAGCGGGCCCGCACCCTGCTCGACCGCGGCGCACCATTGGTAGGTACGGTTCGGGGGAGGCTTCGACTGCTCCTGGCGGGATTCACCGCAGGCGGCTACGCGGCCCTGGCGGCCGTCGAGGACGCCGGGTACGACGTGCTCGCCCAGCAGGCGAAGCCTGACAAGCGCCGCCTCGCAGCGAAGGCGGCGGCCATCTTCGCGAAGGGAAGGTGAACGCCCGAGTGGCGGTATCACCACTGGCGTCGGCCCAGGTCATGGCGGCGTACCGGTACTGCGAGGCAGTCACCGGACTGCAGGCGCGCAACTTCAGCTACGGCATCCGGCTCCTGCCCGAACCCAAGCGGCTGGCCATGTCGGCCCTGTACGCCCTGGCCCGCCGGGTGGACGACATCGGAGACGGCGACCTCCCGGACGACCGCAAGGCCGAGGCGCTGCTGCGCACCCGGGAACTGGTGGACGAGGTCCGCTCCGGGGTCGTCGCCGAGGACGACACCGACCCGATCAAGGTCGCCCTGGCCGACGCGGCCCGGCGCTTCCCGATCCCGCTCGGCGGCTTCGACGAGCTGATCGACGGCGTCGAGATGGACCTCAAGGGCGCCGAGTACCAGACCTACGAGGAGCTGAAGGTCTACTGCCGCTGCGTGGCGGGCGCGATCGGGCGGCTCTCGCTGGGCGTCTACGGCTGCGACGACCCGGCCCTCGGGGCGCGCTACGCGGACACCCTGGGCCTGGCGCTGCAGCTCACCAACATCCTGCGCGACCTGCGCGAGGACGCCCTGAACGGCCGCACCTACCTGCCCGCCGAGGACCTGGTCCGGTTCGGCTGCGAGCAGGGCTTCGCCCTGCCGGAGCCGCCGGTCGGCGCGGACTTCACCGGCCTGGTGGCCTTCGAGGCCGCCCGAGCCCAGGCGGCCTTCGAGGAGGGCCTGCGGCTGCTGCCGATGCTCGACCGCCGCAGCCGCGCCTGCACCGCCGCGATGGCCGGGATCTACCACCGGCTGCTCGGCCGGATCGCCACCGACCCGGAATCGGTGCTGCGCGGGCGGGTCTCCCTGCCGGGCTGGGAGAAGGCGTACGTGGCGCTTTCCGGGCTCGCCGGGGGGCGTTCTTGATTCTCACACCAGTTCTGTCACGCTGTGTCAGCGTGGAATCACGTGCGGGTAGATCCGTGCCGACCGGACGAGTACCGGCTTCGGCGACCGCCTGCGGGCGGTCCACCGACTGCGAGGGGGAGGGCCGATGACCGGGCGAGCCGATGCCGCGCGCCCGGCCGCCGTCGTGGTCGGCGGCGGTCTGGCCGGGATCACCACCGCACTGCGCCTCGCCGAGGCCGGCCACCGGGTCACCCTCGCCGAGGGGCGGCCGCGGCTCGGCGGCCTGGCCTTCTCCTTCCAGCGCGGCGAGCTGACCGTCGACAACGGCCAGCACGTCTACCTGCGCTGCTGCACCGCCTACCGCGGCCTGCTGGAGCGGCTCGGCGCCACCCGGCTGGTCCACCTCCAGGAGCGCCTCGACATCCCGGTGCTCTCCGTCACCGGGCCGCAGGCCGCCCCGGTGCGCACCCTCGGGCGGCTGCGCCGGGCCGGCCTGCCCGTCCCGCTGCACCTGGCCGCCAGCCTGGCCCGCTACCCGCACCTGTCCCCGGCCGACCGCGCCCGGGTGGTCCGCGGCGCGCTCGCCCTGCAGCGGCTGGACCTCGCCGACCCGGAGCTGGACGCGATCTCCTTCGGCGAGTGGCTGCGCCGCAACGGGCAGAACGCCGCCACCCAGGCCGCGCTGTGGGACCTGGTCGGCGTCGCCACCCTGAACGGCCGGGCCGACCAGGTGTCGATGGCGCTCGCCGGGATGGTGTTCAAGACCGGTCTGCTCTCCGACCCGGGCGCCTCGGACATCGGCGTCTCCGCCGTCCCGCTCGGAACGATCCACCACGACCGGGCGCTCGCCGAGCTGGAGCGGGCCGGCGTCCGGGTGCTGCTGCGGTCCCGGGTGGCCGAACTGAAGCCGGCCGCGCCGCAGCACGACGTCCGGCTGGAGAGCGGGGAACTGCTCACCGCCGACACCGTCGTCCTGGCCGGCGCCCAGGACAGCGCGGCCGCGCTGCTGCCGCCGAGCGCGATCCCCGGGCAGGACCGGCTGGCCGGCTTCGGCACCGCGCCGATCCTCAACGTGCACGTGATCTACGACCGCAAGGTGCTGCGCCGGCCGTTCTTCGCCGCGCTCGGCTCCCCGGTCCAGTGGGTCTTCGACCGTACGGCGCACTCCGGCCTGGCCGCCGCCCCGCTGGGCCGGGCCCACCCGGGCGCCCAGTACCTGGCGCTGTCGCAGTCCGCCGCGCAGGACGAGATCGACCTCCCGGTCGCCGAGCTGCGCCGCCGCTACCTGCCGGAGCTGGGCCGGCTGCTGCCGGCCGCGGCCCAGGCGGAGGTGCTGGACTTCTTCGTCACCCGGGAGCGCACCGCCACCTTCGACCCGGCCCCGGGCAACGGGGCGCTGCGCCCGTCGGCCCGCACCGACGTCGCCGGCCTGCTGCTGGCCGGCTCGTGGACGGCCACCGGCTGGCCCGCGACCATGGAAGGGGCCGTGCGCAGCGGCCACGCCGCGGCGGACGCCGCGCTCGCCGCGGCCGGCACCCGGGTGCCGGTGGACCGCGGCGACGGGAGGTGGCCCAGGTGACGGCGGGCCCCGCCGCCGGAGAGCCCGCCAGAGCCGACGGGCGTACCGTCGAGCGCATCGGCGCAACCGCCGGCCGCGGCCCGTCCGGCCGCACCGGCACCACTGATATCGGCACCACCGGCACCATCGGCACCGGCACTCGATTCGACACCTGCCGCACTGCCGGCACCCGGCCGCCCCGTGCGGTCCGGCACCACGAGGGAGAGGGAACGCACGTGGAGTCACGCACCGGCTTCGCCGTCGGAGGCACGGCGCACGCCGAACCGGTCTCGGTGCCGGAGCTGCTCGCCCGCAGCCGTACGCTCTGCACCCCGCCGCTACGGGCCGCCGTCGCCCGTTTGGCCGCACCCATGGACACCGTCGCCGCCTACCACTTCGGCTGGATCGACCGGGACGGCACGCCGGTGACGGGAGACGGCGGCAAGGCCGTGCGCCCGGCGCTGGCGCTGCTGTCCGCCCGGGCCACCGGCGCGGCGGCCGAGGTGGGGGTGCCCGGCGGGGTCGCGGTTGAACTGGTGCACAACTTTTCCCTCCTCCATGATGATCTGATGGACGGTGACGAGACCCGACGGCACCGGGCCACCGCCTGGACGGTCTTCGGGCCGGCCCAGGCGATCCTGGTCGGCGACGCCCTGGCGACGCTCGGCACCGAGGTGCTGCTCGACGCCGCGGTGACCGGCGGCGCCAGCGCCACCGACGCCGCGCGTGCCGTCCGACTGCTCACCACGGCGACCCGCCGGCTGATCGACGGCCAGGCCATGGACGTCGCCTTCGAACAGCGCGACAGCGTCACGGTCGCGGAGTGCCTGGAGATGGAGGGCGGCAAGACGGCGGCCCTGCTGGCCGCCGCCTCGGCGATCGGCGCCGTCCTGGCCGGCGCCGACGACAAGGTCTCCGGCGCGCTCCAGCGCTACGGACACCACCTCGGCCTGGCCTTCCAGGCGGTCGACGACCTGCTCGGCATCTGGGGTGCCACCGAGGTCACCGGCAAGCCGCACTGGGGAGACCTGCGCCAGCGCAAGAAGTCCCTGCCGGTGGCCGCCGCGCTGGCCGAGGGCGGAGCGGCCTCGCGCCGGCTCGCCGAGCAACTGGCCGACCCGAAGGGACGCGGGGAGGAGAGCGAGCCCGAGCTCGCCGACCGGGCCTCGCTGATCGAGGAGGCCGGCGGCCGCGCCTGGACCCGGGAGGAGGCCCGCCGCCAGCACACGACTGCCCTCGCCGCCCTGGACGAGGTGCCCATGACCGACGAGGTGCGCGAGCACTTCGTCGCACTCGCCGAATTCGTGGTGGTACGAGAGAGGTGACGTTACGTTGACAGCAACCGCGGACGGCCGGCTCGACCCTGAGTACGATCCCGAGCCGGTCGCGGTGGGCGACCGCCCCCCGGCCCTGCTGGGTACGGGGCGGTGGCAGCCCGAGGACACCGACCAGCTCCGGCCGGCCGGTGGAGCGGACCTGCGGCCGGCCGACGCGCGGGAGGCCCTGGCCCGCGCCACCACCCACCTGCTCTCCCTGCAGTCGTCCGAGGGCTGGTGGAAGGGCGACCTGGAGACCAACGTCACCATGGATGCCGAGGACTTACTGCTCCGCCAGTTCCTCGGAATCCGCACCGAGGAACTGACCCACGCCACCGCCGAGTGGATCCGCTCCCAGCAGCGCGAGGACGGCACCTGGTCCACCTTCCACGGTGGGCCGCCCGAGCTGTCCACCACCGTCGAGGCGTACGTCGCGCTCAAGCTGGCCGGCGACGACCCGGACGCCCCGCACATGCTGGCCGCCGCCCGCTACGTCCGCTCCGCCGGGGGCATCGCGGCCGCCCGGGTGTTCACCCGGATCTGGCTCGCGCTGTTCGGCTGGTGGCCCTGGGACCGGCTGCCCGAGATGCCGCCCGAGATCATCTTCCTGCCCAAGTGGCTGCCGCTGAACATCTACGCCTTCGGTTGCTGGGCCCGCCAGACCATCGTCCCGCTGACCGTCGTCTCGTCCCACCGCCCGGTCCGTCCGGCCCCCTTCGCGCTCACCGAGCTGCACACCGACCCGAACGACCCGTACCCCCACCGGCCGCTCGCCCCCGCCACCACCTGGGACGGCCTCTTCGAACGCCTCGACAAGGCGCTGCACGCCTACCACCGCCGGGCCTTCCGCCCGCTGCGCCGACTGGCCGTCTCCCAGGCCTGCCGCTGGATCGTCGAACGGCAGGAGGCCGACGGCTGCTGGGGCGGCATCCAGCCCCCCGCCGTCTACTCGCTGATCGCCCTGCACCTGGAGGGCTACGAGCTGGAGCACCCGGTGGTGAAGGCCGGGCTCTCCTCCTTCGACCGCTTCACCGTGCACACCGAGGACGGCAAGCGCTGGCTGGAGGCCTGCCAGTCCCCGGTCTGGGACACCTGCCTGGCCACCATCGCCCTGGTCGACGCCGGGGTGCCGGCCGACCACCCGGCGCTGGTCTCCGCCGTCGACTGGATGCTCGGCGAGGAGATCCGCAAACCCGGCGACTGGGCCGTGAAGCGGCCCGGGCTCGCCCCCGGCGGCTGGGCCTTCGAGTTCGAGAACGACACCTACCCCGACATCGACGACACCGCCGAGGTGGTGCTGGCGCTGCGCCGGGTCGCCCACCCCGATCCGGGCAAGGTCGACGCGGCGGTGGACCGGGGCGTGCTGTGGAACCTCGGCATGCAGTCCAAGAACGGCGCCTGGGGCGCCTTCGACGTGGACAACACCGGCACACTGCCCAACCGGCTGCCGTTCTGCGACTTCGGCGAGGTGGTCGACCCGCCGTCCGCCGACGTCACCGCGCACGTGGTGGAGATGCTTGCCGAGACCGGCCGCTCCCGCGACCCCCGGACCAGGCGCGGAGTCGAATGGCTGCTGCGCAACCAGGAGGCGGACGGCTCCTGGTTCGGCCGCTGGGGCACCAACTACATCTACGGCACGGGCTCGGTGCTGCCCGCCCTGGTGGCGGCCGGCGTCCCGGACGAGCACCCGGCGATCCGCCGGGCGGTGCGGTGGCTGGAGGACCGGCAGAACGCCGACGGCGGCTGGGGCGAGGACATGCGCTCCTACGACGACCCGGCGCGCTGGGCCGGGCGCGGCGACTCCACCGCCTCGCAGACCGCGTGGGCGCTGATGGCGCTGCTCTCGGCCGGCGAGGGGCCGCAGGGCCGGGCCAACCCGGCGGTGGAGCGCGGCGTGGACTGGCTGGTGCGCACCCAGCTGCCCGAGGGCACCTGGGACGAGCCGCAGTTCACCGGCACCGGCTTCCCGTGGGACTTCTCCATCAACTACCACCTGTACCGGCTGGTCTTCCCGGTCACCGCGCTCGGCCGCTACCTCAACGGCGCCCCGGGTACGGGCCGGCCCGATGGCGCCCCGGCGATCGGGGCGGCCCGGTGACCACCGCGCCCCTGCTGGTGCTCTGCGCCCTGGGCCCCGAGGTCTGGGCCCTGCGCGGCGGTGACTGGCGCGGCGCGGTCGGCGGCTCCCCGGTACTGGTGCGCACCGGGGTCGGCCGGCGGCGCGCCGGGACGGCCGTCCGACGGCTGCTCGGCTCCGCCCCCGCCGGCTACGGCGCCGTGGTGGTGGCCGGCTTCGGGGCCGCGGTCGGCCCGGGCGTCCTGCCCGGCGACGTGGTGGCCGCCGACGGCGTGCGCGACGCCGAGGGCCACCTGTACCCGGTCGACTCCGGCCCGGGGCTCACCCGGGCGCTGAAGGAGCGCGGCCTGACCGTGCACACCGGCGTCCACCACACCGCCGACCACGTGGTGCGCGGCATCGAACGGCGCGCCCTGCACCTCCAGGGCGCGCTCGCCGTCGACATGGAGGCCGCCGCCGTCCTGGCCGCGCTGTGCGAGGTGCGGCCCGCGCTGCCGGCGGCCGTCCTGCGGGTGGTGGTGGACACGCCCGAGCACGAGCTGCTGCGGTTCGGCACCCTCCCGGCCGGGGTGCGTGCCTGGCGGACCCTGCGGGCGACGGTCCCCGCCCTGGTCGACTGGTACCGGCAGGAGCGCGCGCCCGGCTCCGCAGACCTGAACCACCCCACATCCTCGACGCTCCCCCAGGAGGCGAGCTAGCCATGGCCATGCCGTTGCGCCAGACCGTGCGGGTCGGCACCTACCTCATGCAGCAGAAGCTGTTCAAGCGCCGGGACAAGTTCCCGCTTATCGTCGAGCTGGAGCCGCTCTTCGCCTGCAACCTCGCCTGCGAGGGCTGCGGCAAGATCCAGCACCCGGCGGGTGTCCTGAAGCAGCGGATGCCCGTGGCCCAGGCGGTCGGCGCGGTCCTGGAGTCGGGTGCCCCGATGGTCTCGATCGCCGGCGGCGAGCCGCTGATGCACCCGCAGATCGACGAGATCGTCCGGCAGCTGGTCGAGCGCCGCAAGTACGTCTTCCTCTGCACCAACGCGCTGCTGATGCGCAAGAAGATGGACAAGTTCACGCCCTCGCCGTACTTCACCTTCGCGGTGCACATCGACGGCATGCGCGAGCGGCACGACGAGTCGGTGGCCAAGGAGGGCACCTTCGACGAGGCGGTGGCCGCGATCAAGGAGGCCAAGCGCCGCGGCTTCCGGGTCACCACCAACAGCACCTTCTTCAACACCGACACCCCGCAGACCGTCATCGAGGTGCTGGACTACCTCAACGACGAGCTCAAGGTGGACGAGATGATGATCTCGCCCGCCTATGCCTACGAGAAGGCCCCCGACCAGGAGCACTTCCTCGGCGTCGAGCAGACCAGGGAGCTCTTCCGCACGGCCTTCGCCGACGGCAACCGCAAGCGCTGGCGCCTCAACCACAGCCCGCTCTTCCTGGACTTCCTGGAGGGCAAGGCCGACTTCGAGTGCACCCCCTGGGGCATCCCCAACTACTCACTGTTCGGCTGGCAGCGGCCCTGCTACCTGATGGCCGACGGCTACGTGCCGACCTACCGCGAACTGGTCGAGAAGACCGACTGGAGCAAGTACGGCCGCGGCAAGGACCCGCGCTGCGAGAACTGCATGGCCCACTGCGGCTACGAGCCGACCGCCGTCCTCGCGACGATGGGCTCGCTCCAGCAGTCGCTGCGCGCCATCACCGAGACCGTCAGCGGCAACAAGGGCCGTTGAGACGGGAGCCGGCCCCCGGGTCGGCACCCCGGCCCGGGCCCCGCGCCCGGGCCTGCTCCGCCCTACCGGGCCGGGCCCGTTCCCGAACCGGGTCCGTTCCCGAACCGGGCCGGGCCCCGCGCCGCCCGGGCCGGCCGGAGGCGCCACCGCACCGCTCCGAGTCGTGAGGTGTACCCATGTCACTGCTCTCCCGCGTCACGTCGCCGGCCGAGCTGCGCAAGCTCCCGGCGGCCGAACTCCCGCTGCTCGCCGACGAGATCCGCGACTTCCTGATCGACGCCGTCACCCGCACCGGCGGCCACCTGGGGCCCAACCTCGGCGTGGTGGAGCTGACCATCGCGCTGCACCGGGTCTTCGACTCGCCGTACGACCGGATCGTCTTCGACACCGGACACCAGAGCTACGTCCACAAACTGCTCACCGGCCGCCAGGACTTCAGCCGGCTGCGGATGCGCGGCGGACTCTCCGGATACCCCTCGCGCGGCGAGTCCGAGCACGACCTGGTCGAGAACTCGCACGCCTCCACCGCGCTCTCCTACGCCGACGGCCTGGCCAAGGCCGCCCGACTGCTCGGCCAGCACGACCGGCACACCGTCGCGGTGATCGGCGACGGCGCGCTCACCGGCGGGCTCGCCTGGGAGGCGCTCAACAACATCGCCGAGGCGCGCGACCGGCCGCTGGTCATCGTCGTCAACGACAACGAGCGCTCCTACGCCAGGACCATCGGCGGCCTCGCCAACCACCTGGCCACCCTGCGCACCACCCAGGGCTACGAGCGCTTCCTCGCCCTCGGCAAGGAGGCCCTGCAGCGCACCCCGCTGGTCGGCCAGCCGATCTTCGACGCGCTGCACGGAGCCAAGAAGGGGTTCAAGGACGCCTTCGCCCCGCAGGGCATGTTCGAGGACCTCGGCCTCAAGTACCTCGGACCGATCGACGGCCACGACCTGGGCGCGGTCGAACAGGCGCTGCGCCAGGCCCGCAACTTCGGCGGGCCGGTCATCGTGCACTGCCTGACCGTCAAGGGGCGCGGCTATCGGCCGGCCGAGCAGGACGAAGCCGACCGCTTCCACGCCGTCAACCCGATCGACCCCTACACCTGCCTGCCGATCTCGCCCAGCGGCGGCGTCTCCTGGACCTCGGTGTTCGGGGACGAGCTGGTCACCCTCGGCGCCGAGCGGCCGGACCTGGTGGCGATCACCGCGGCCATGCTCCAGCCGGTGGGCCTGGCCCCGTTCGCCAAGGCCTACCCGCAGCGGACCTTCGACGTCGGGATCGCCGAGCAGCACGCCGTCACCAGTGCGGCGGGGCTGGCCACCGGCGGGCTGCATCCGGTGGTCGCGGTCTACGCGACCTTCCTCAACCGGGCGTTCGACCAGGTCCTGATGGACGTCGCCCTGCACCGGCTGGGCGTCACCTTCGTGCTCGACCGCTCCGGAGTGACCGGGCCGGACGGCGCCTCGCACAACGGCATGTGGGACATGTCGATCCTCCAGGTGGTCCCCGGCCTGCGGCTCGCCGCGCCCCGCGACGCCGAACAGCTGCGCGCCCAGCTGCGCGAGGCCGTCGAGGTCCGGGACGCCCCGACCGTCGTGCGCTTCCCGAAGGGGAACGTCGGACCCGCGGTGCCGGCCGTCGAGCGGATCGGCGGGGTGGACGTGCTGCTGCGCACCGGGCGGGTGCCGGAGATCCTGCTGGTCGCGGTCGGCACCACCGCCTCCGCCTGCCTGGACGCGGCCCGGCTGCTGCTCGCCGAGGGCTTCACCGCGACCGTGGTCGACCCGCGCTGGGTCAAGCCCGTCGACCCGGCGCTTTCCGAACTGGCCGCCGCCCACCGGCTGGTGGTCACCGTCGAGGACAACGGCCGTACCGGCGGCGTCGGTTCGGTCCTCGCCCAGGCGCTGCGCGACGCCGACGTGGACGTGCCGGTGCGGGTGCTCGGCCTGCCCCAGGAGTTCCTCGGCCACGCCTCGCGCGGGGAGATCCTGGAGGAGGCCGGACTGACCGGCACCGGGGTCGCCGCCCAGACCGCCGTCTTCGCCAAGAACCTGCTACCGACCCGAGGAGCGAACCCGCGCCATGCCGGCTGACCCAGACCGCCCCTTCGACCTCGCCGCCCTGATCGCCGAACGCGGCGGCGAGCGCTACGAGTTGCAGAGCCGCTACCTCAATCCGCAGCTGCCGCGCATGCTGCACACCATCGGCTTCGACAAGTACTACGAGCGCGCCGCGGGCCAGTACTTCTACGACGCCGAGGGCAACGAGTACCTCGACATGCTGGCCGGCTTCGGGATCTTCGCGCTCGGCCGCCACCACCCGGTGGTGCGCTCGGCGGTCCAGCAGGTGATGGACCTCGACCTGCCGGACCTGGTCCGCTTCGACTGCCCGCCGCTGCCCGGACTGCTGGCCGAGCGGCTGCTGTCGTACGCGCCCGGACTGGACCGGGTGTTCTTCGGCAACAGCGGCACCGAGGCGGTGGAGACCGCGCTCAAGTTCGCCCGGTACGCCACCGGACGCCGGCGGATCCTCTATGCCGACCACGCCTTCCACGGACTGACCACCGGCTCGCTCTCGGTCAACGGGGAGAACGGATTCCGCAAGGGCTTCGATCCGCTGCTGCCGGACACCGCCATCCCGCTCGGCGATCTCGGCGCGCTGGCCAAGGAGTTGAAGCGCGGCGACGTCGCGGGGCTGATCGTCGAGCCGATCCAGGGCAAGGGCGTCCAGGCTCCGCCGCCGGGCTGGCTGCGCGCCGCCCAGGCCCTGCTGCACGAGCACAGGGCGCTGCTGATCTGCGACGAGGTGCAGACCGGCATCGGCCGCACCGGCGAGTTCTTCGCCTACCAGCACGAGGACGGAGTCCTGCCCGATCTCGTCTGCGCGGCCAAGGCGCTGTCCGGCGGGTACGTGCCCATCGGGGCGACGCTCGGCAAGGGCTGGATCTTCGAGAAGGTGTACTCCTCGATGGACCGGGTGCTGGTGCACTCGGCCAGCTTCGGGTCCAACGCCCAGGCCATGGCGGCCGGGCTGGCGACCCTGGAGGTGATGCGCGACGAGCAGGTGGTGGAGAACGCCCGCAAGGTCGGCGACCACTTCCGCGAACGGCTGGCCGCACTGGTCGACACCTACGAGCTGCTCGCCGAGGTGCGCGGGCGCGGGCTGATGATCGGGATCGAGTTCGGCCGGCCCAAGTCGCTCAAGCTGCGCACCGGTTGGGCCGCGCTCCAGGCGGCGCGCAAGGGGCTGTTCGCACAGATGGTGGTGGTGCCGCTGCTGCAGCGGCACCGCATCCTGACCCAGGTGTCCGGCGACCACCTGGAAGTGATCAAGCTGATCCCGCCGCTGATCATCACCGAGCGCGATGTGGACCGGTTCGTGGACGCCTTCACCGACATCATGGACGAGGCCCACCGGGGGAGCGGACTGATGTGGGACTTCGGGCGGACGCTGGTCAAGCAGGCGGTCGGCGGCCGCTGAGACCGGGGCCGTGGGTGGCGCGGCGCGGGAAGCCGGGGACGTGGAGCGGGTGTCGGAGGCGTGGGAAGTCCGCGGTGCGGAGTGGGAAGTCGGCCGGGCCGACTTCCCACTCCATGGGAGACACCGCGTCAGAGCTCGGTCCGGCGACGCCGGATCACCACCACGAGATCGACGGCGGCGAACAGGGTGAGCAGGCCGCAGGCCACGGCGAAGCCGGTGAGGGTGCCCCGGCTGGGTGCGCCGTTGGCGGGGGAGGCGGCCGCCCAGAGCGCGAAACCCACCGTCGCCAGTGCGAACAGCGGCGTGAAGGTGAGCGAGAGCAGGTAGCGGAGCTTGAGATCGCTGCGGGCGGTGGCCGGCTCGGTGCCGCTGCGCCACCGTCGCGGGGTGGTGGTGCGCATGCCGTTCACCTCTTGACCACGCCGGTCGGGCTACGATTCCAGCGTACGTCCGAGGAGGCGAGCCGGGGAGGCGCGATGTCGGGTTCGGGCGCGGTGGGGGCGGGGTCCGGCGCGGCGGGTCCGGGCGCCGGTGCGGGGGCGGGGGGCCAGGACGGCGAGGGATACGCGGGGCTGCGGATCGAGCGGGCCCGGGAGCTGGCCCGAAGGCACGGCTGGGCGTCGGTCCGGGTGCTGGAGCCGGGGGACCTGATGACCATGGAGTACCGCCAGGGGCGGCTCAACCTCGCGGTGCGCAACGGTGTGGTCGAGCGCAGCTGGGAGGGGTAGGTCCGGCCCGTTCCGTCGGCTCGGGGGCCGGTTCGGCTTCGGGGTTCGCCGAGGCTCGGTTCGGGTGCGGTTCGGTTCAGCAGGGCAGGTGCCGGCGGGCGAAGCGCCGGTGGAGCCGCTGCTCGGCGGTGGCGACCAGGGGCTCCAGCAGTGGCAGCGAGAGCAGGACGAGCAGTCCGGCGGCCCAGCCGGCCAGGACGTCGGTGACCCAGTGGGTGCCCAGGTAGACCGTGGTCAGGCCGATCGAGCAGGCGGTGGCGGCGGCGATCAGCGCGCCGGTGCGCCGCCAGCGGACGGCGAGGTAGGCGAGCACCCCCCAGGTGACCACCGCGTTGGCGGTGTGGCCGGAGGGGAAGATGGTGCCGCCTGAGAAGAGCTCGGGCGAGCCGACGTACTGGGCGTAGTGCGGGCCGAGCCGACCGGTGACGATCTTGACCGCGCCGACGGTGACGTTGAGCAACAGCAGCGCGATGCCCATGACCAGCAGCGGGCGCAGCCGGCCGAGGCGGTGGGCCCGCCAGCCGAGCCAGCAGAACGCGGCGATCGCCGAGGGCCCGCGTTGCCCGGCGACCACCCAGGTGTCGAGCAGCGGCTCCAGCCGGGGCCACCGCTCGTAGGGACGCAGCAGTCGGACCGACCAGTCGAGGTCGACCAGCTCGGTGTTGAGCAGGACCCCGGCCAGTACCAGCAGGTAGCCGGCGAGGGTGACGGCGAGCAGGGCGGCCTGCCGTCGGCCCATCGGGGGCCAGCCGGGTTCACCGGGGCCGGGGCCTGCCGGGGGGAGGGTGTGTCCCGGGGTGGTGGGTCGTTCCCGGCGGTCGGGTTCGGGGGTGCGGCGCTCCGGCCTCTGGCGCGGAATGGGAGCGTGGGTACTTCTGGATTGCACGGGGTGACCTTACCCAGCCGGACAGGGCTATTCCGGTGGTAATTGTCATTTTCCCGGGAAATCGACAATTGGGTCGATCAGGGCTGGCTCGGGGGGTGATTTCGACTATTCCAGGATCGAAAGTCAGTGTGGTCGTCGAATGGCTCTGCAAAAGCCCCGGTAAAGCAGGCGGAGTGGGAGGCCGGTGCGGCCGGCTTCCCACTCCGTGGTAACCCTGTGTAGGTTCCGTGCTCAGTCGAGGGGGCCGCCCGCGACGTAGATCACCTGGCCGGAGACGAAGCCGGCGCCCTCGCTCGCGAGGAAGGAGATGGTGTGGGCGACGTCCTCAGGCTCACCGACCCGCTGGACCGGGATCTGCGAGGCCGCAGCCCGCTTGAAGTCTTCGAAGTCCATGCCGACCCGGGCGGCAGTGGCTGCTGTCATGTCCGTGGCGATAAAGCCGGGGGCGACCGCGTTGGCCGTGATGCCGAACTTGCCCAGCTCAATGGCCAAAGTCTTGGTGAAGCCCTGGAGTCCCGCCTTGGCGGCCGAGTAGTTGGCCTGGCCGCGGTTGCCCTGGGCCGAGGAGGAGGACAGGTTGACGATGCGGCCGAAACCGGCGTCGACCATGTGCTTCTGCACGGCGCGGGTCATCAGGAAGGCGCCGCGGAGGTGAACGTTGATGACCGTGTCCCAGTCGGACTCGGACATCTTGAAGAGCAGGTTGTCGCGGAGTACGCCCGCGTTGTTCACCAGGACGACCGGGGTGCCGAGCTCGGCGGCCACCCGGTCGACGGCGGCCTGGACCTGCTCGGCGTCCGAGACGTCGGCGCCGACGGCCAGCGCCCTGCCGCCGGCGGCGGTGATCCGGTCGACGGTCTCCTTGCCGGCCGCTTCGTCGAGGTCCAGGACGGCGACCGCGTAGCCGTCGGCGGCCAGCCGGACGGCGGTGGCGGCGCCCAGGCCGCGGGCGGCGCCGGTGACGACGGCGACCCGGGGGGCGGTGCTCTGCTCGGTCATGCTCGGTCTCGTCTCTCTCTGGGGTGCCTCCCGGGGAGAGCCCCCGGAGAGGGTGGCCACACCCTACCGGCGGGTAGGGAAGGCGGCCAGAGTGGAGAGACGCAGGTGACGGTGGGTAAGGACCGACCGGTCGGCTTTCTGCTGAGAACGGGTTACTGCAAGCCGTTCGCAGTCCGTAAATATGCCAATGTTGCCGAACCTGCGTCTACTATCCGCCCCTGCCTGCCAGCAAGGGCCCGCCGTTTGTATAGTGTCCGCCAGCAGCCACCGGCTGCACGGCTGGAGCGCCCTCCCTCATAGCTGGACGCCCACTCGCCGTTACTGCCCCACCCGGGTGTCCCACACACACCGGGTGTGACATCGGGACGGATACATGGTGCTGGGGGAGATCCCGACAACCCGCGTGTCTGCGCGACTGCAGCAGTCGCCCGGACACCTCATTCGCGTTGCACAGCAGGTCCACACCCGTTTGTGGTCCGAACACGTCGGAGCCGATCTCACGGCTCCGCAGTTCGCCGTGCTGCTGGTCCTGGCCCTGGAACCGGGTGCGGACCAGCGGACGGTCGGCGAGCGGGCCTCGCTCGACAAGGCCACGATGGCGGAGATGGTCGCGCGGCTGGTCCGCCGCGGCCTGGTGCTGCGCAGGCGCGACCCGGCCGACGGCCGGCGCAAACTGTTGGCGCTCTCGCAGGGCGGCGCCCAGGCGGTGCGCGAGGCCACCGGTGGTGTGGTCCGCGTTCAGCGCGTCCTGTTCGAACCGCTCACGGCGGAGGAACAGGTCGAGATCGTCCGGGTGATGGCCAAGATAGCCAGGCTGGAGCCCGCGGCGGTCGCCGTCATCACCGACGCGCGGCCGATACTGGACGCCCAGCGGGCGATCGGCTACCTGATCAGGGTGAGCCAGCAGGTGCACACCAAGCTCTGGTCGGAGCACGTGGGCGCCGAGCTGACGGCTCCGCAGTACGCGGTGCTGGACGCGCTGGAACTGGAACCGGGCGCCGACCAGCGCACGGTCGGCGAGCTGGCCTCGCTGGACAAGGCCACGATGGCCGAGATGGTCAGCCGACTGGTGCGCCGCGGTCTGGTGCAGCGCCGGCGCGACCCCTCGGACGGGCGGCGCAACCTGCTCTCGCTCTCACCGGCGGGACAGGACCTGTTGCACCGCTCGGCCGCCGGGGTGGCCGAGGTCCAGCGGCTGCTGCTGGCTCCGCTGGAGGAGAGCGAGCACGAGGCCGCGCTCGCGCTCATCGCGAAGGCGGGCAGGCTCTAGGTCAAGACTTCGCCGCAGTAGCCAAAACGATTCGCCAAAACGCTGAGGGTCCATGGCCATGGACTTTGGCGGATCGGGGTACGCCTGAGGCCGCCCGCTCCCCCCACGGGAGCGGGCGGCCTTCGGCATGACGGCCGTCAGGCGATCCGGGTGTCCGGGGGCCGGACCCCCGGGCCGGGCGTCAGTTCCAGTCGAACTCCTGCGGGTCCGGGCCGATCCGCTTGCCGGTGGCCACGGCGGCGATCGCCGCGAGGTCCTCGGCGTCCAGCTCGAAGCCGGCGACGTCCAGGTTCTCGCGGATCCGGGACGGGGTGACCGACTTCGGGATGGCGATCACGCCGCTCTGGAGGTGCCAGCGCAGCACCACCTGGGCGACCGTGCGGCCGTGCTTCTCGGCGATCTTCACCAGGGCGGGCTCGGCGAGCAGGTCCTTGCCCTGGCCCAGCGGGCTCCAGGCCTCGGTGGCGATGCCGTGCTCGGCGTGGAACGCGCGCAGCTCCGCCTGGGGGAAGTACGGGTGCAGCTCGACCTGGTTCAGGACCGGGGCGACGGAGGCCTCGTCCAGCAGGCGGCTCAGCTGCTCGGTGCCGAAGTTGGAGACGCCGATCGACCTGACCCGGCCGCCCGCCTTCAGCTGCTCGAAGGCCTTCCAGATGTTCAGGTAGCTGTCGCCGTGCATCGGGCGCGGCCAGTGGATCAGGTAGAGGTCGAGGTATTCGAGGCCGAGCTTGGCCAGCGAGGCGTCGAACTCGCGCAGCACCGCGTCGCGGCCCTGCTCGCCGGACCAGTCGCGGGTGCCCGAGTTCCACAGCTTGGTGGTGACGTAGAGGTCCTCGCGGGCGACGCCGCCCGCCAGGGCCTCGGCGATCGCCGCGCCGGTGCCGGCCTCGTTCTCGTAGATGGCCGCGGTGTCGATGGAGCGGTAGCCCGCCTCGATCGCGGTGCGGACGGCCGGGGTGGCCTCGGCGTCCGGGACCTGCCACACGCCGAAGCCGAGCTGCGGGATCTGCGCGCCGTCGTTGAGGGTGACGGTGGGGATGGTGCTCACGAGAAGGGGTGCCCTCCTGATTGTCCTGTGGTTCCAGTGGGGCAACTGGCGTCCCGGTGTGATTGTTCCCGCCGAACGGGCGAATCTTGGGTGAAGCTTTGCGGGGGTTTGGTCGAGGGGTCGGCCGACCCGGGGCGGGGCGGGGACCGCCCCGGCGGGGCGTGCGGGGGGCGTGCGGGTCCGGCTCGCGGTGGCCGGGGTGCGGAGCGCGCGGGCCGGGGCGAAAAGCCCGTGGTGAAAAACACGTTGCGCAGATCGCGCGGAGGTTGGCAGGCTCCCGATCATGACGTCCTGACTCTCGGGCCCTTCGTGCCCATCCCACCCCGTCCGGCTCCGCTCCGGGCGCATCGTCGACGTCGCGCCGCAGCCGTGCTGCCGTGCCGCGCGTCATCCGCCTGTCGGCTCGGGCCGCTCCTCGTCGGGCCGCCCGCCGTAGGGCTGCCGTCCGCACTGCGCGCACGTCACCCCGGTGCTCCGTGTGCGCCGTTCCTCGAACTCCTGTAGCTCTCCCGAACCCCTGTGCGCTCGTGGCCGCGCACCGCTCGTATCGGAGTGTCATGCTGCTCACCCCCCTGCCGCTGGCCGATCCCGGCAGTCCCGACCTCTCCTCACCCCCGGCCTTCCTGCGCTGGCTGCAGCGCCGCCAGCGGCGCGGGCAGGTGCTCGCCACCCTCTGGTCGCTGATCGAGATGGGGTGCCGGGCCGCCCTGCCGATACCGCTCGGGTTCGGCGTGCAGGCCGCCGTGGACGGTGACGCCGGCGGGATCTGGCGGGCCGGCGGGATCCTGCTGCTGCTCGGCGCGGGTGCCGCGCTCGGCGCCGTGCTGGTGCACCGCCAGGCGGTCTGGAACTGGATCCACGCGGCCACCCACGTACGGCAGTTGGTGTCCCGGCAGGCCTCGCACCTCGGGGCCGGGCTGTCCCGCCGGATCGCCACCGGAGAGGTCGTAGCGGTCGGCAGCGGGGACGTCGAGCGGATCGGCTGGTACGTCGAACTGGTCGCCCGGGTCCGGTCGGCGGTGATCGTCTGGCTGGCCGTCAGTATGGCGGTGCTGCTGGTCGATCCGGTGCTCGGGGCCGGGGTGCTGCTCGGCGTCCCGGTGCTGGCGGCCTCCGTCTGGCCGTTGATCGGGCCGTTCGAGCGGCGCTACGAGCAGCAGCGCACCCTCGGCGGCAAGGCCACCGAGCTGGCCGCCGACACCGTTGCCGGGCTGCGGGTGCTGCGCGGCATCGGCGGCGAGGAGCTGTTCCTGGAGCGGTACCGGGCCGCCTCCCAGAAGGTCCGGGCCGCGGCCGTCCGCTCGGCCCGGATCCAGTCGCTGATGCAGGCTCAACAGATATTGCTGCCAGGCCTGTTCGTGGTCGGTGTCACCTGGTACGGCGCCCGGCTGGTGGCCTCCGGCGAGCTTGCCGTCGGCACCCTGATCGCGGTCTACGGCGCCACCGCCTTCCTGGCCGCCCCGCTGCGCATCCTGGGCGAGGCGGCGCACGCGTGGAGTGTTGCCCGGGTCTCCGCCGCGCGGACCGTCCGGGTGCTCTCGCTCGGCCGGACGGCCGGCACGGCGGAGGCCGCACTGGTCCGGCCGGACAAGGCCGACCTGCACGACCCGACGAGCGGGCTGACGGTGCGGGCCGGCGAGCTGACCGCGGTGGTCTGCGGGGACCCGGACTTCGCGGGGGCGCTGGCCGAGCGGCTCGGAGGCCACGTCCCGCTGGCCGAGGGCGAGCGGGCGCAGGCCCCGGTGCGGCTCGGCGGCACGGAGCTGGACGCGGTGCCGCTGGCCGAGGCCAGGGCGGCGGTGCTGGTCCACGACAAGGAGCCGGTGCTGCTCTCCGGCACGCTGGCCGAGCTCTTCGACATCCCGTCCTCGGGGCGGGTCACGGCCGCCGCGGCCCTGGCGGCGGCCCGGTCGGAGGACGTGCTGACGGCCCTGGCGGAGGGCTCTCCGGAGTGCGGGGGAGACCCGATGCGCGCCCGGATCACCGAGCGCGGACGCTCGCTCTCCGGCGGGCAGCGCCAACGGCTCGCCCTGGCCCGCGCCCTGCTGGCGGACCCGCCGGTGCTGGTGCTGGACGAGCCCACCAGCGCGGTGGACGCCCACACCGAATCGAGGATCGCCTCCGGGCTGCGGGACACCCGGGCGGGCCGCACCACCGTGGTGTTCGCGACCAGCCCGCTGCTGCTCGACCGGGCGGACCGGGTGGTGCTGCTGCAGGAGGGCCGGGTCGTCGCGGCCGGGCCGCACCGCGAGCTGATGCGCGCCGAGCCGGCCTACCGGGCCGTGGTCACCCGCGGCGAGGAGGCGGCCGCTCCGGTGGGTGAGGCCGTATGAGGAACATCGTCAACTTCCCTGCCACGCAAGCGAGGAGCACGTCATGAAGCCTCCGTTCCAGGAGGAACAGGAGCCGGCCGCCACCCTGCCGGTCGGCTCCCCGGCCGCGGTGCGCGGATATCTGCTGCTGCTCGCGCGGCGGCACCGCGCCGGGTTCTCCGCGGTGGTGTCGCTGCACTCCGTGGCCACCGTGGCCGGGCTGGTCGGGCCCTGGGTGCTCGGGCGCCTGGTCGAGTCGCTGGCCACCGGGACCGTCGGGGCCACCATCGCGGTGGCGGTCGCCTGGTACCTGCTGGCACTCGTGGTGCAGGCGGCGTTCACCGGCTGGTCGCGGATGCGCGGCGCGGTGCTCGGCGAGCGGGTGCTGGCCGACCTGCGCGAGGACTTCCTGGTCCGCTCGGTGGCCCTGCCGACCGGCGTGCTGGAGCGGGCCGGCACCGGGGACCTGGTCTCCCGGGGCACTACCGACATCGACCGGCTGGACAAGTCGGTGCGCGAGGCGGTGCCCGAACTCGCCGTCGCCGTGGTGTCGTTGCTGCTGGTGCTCGGCGCGCTGCTGGTCACCTCGCCACTGCTCGCGCTGACCTCGCTGATCGGGCTGCCGCTGCTGCTGGTCAGCTCCCGCTGGTACTTCCGGCGCGCACCGCAGTCCTACCGCAGCGAGTCGGCCGGGTACGCGGCGGTGAGCAACGTGCTGGCCGAGACGGTGGACGCCGGGCGGACGGTGGAGGCGCTGCGGCTGGGGGACCAGCGGGTCCGGCTGACCGACCGCAAGCTGCGCGAGTGGCTGGCCTGGGAGCGGTACACCCTGTGGCTGCGCTCGGTCTGGTTCCCGACCATCGACGCGGTCTACACCTTGGCGGTGCTCGCCACCATGCTGTTCGGCGGGCTGTTCACCGTCCAAGGCTGGATCACCGTGGGCCAGTTGACCACCGGTGTGCTCTACGCGCAGATGCTGACCGGCCCGGTGGACATGATCCTGCGCTGGTACGACGAGCTCCAGATCGGCCAGGCCTCGCTGGCCCGGCTGGTCGGCGTGCGCGAGGTGCCCGAGCACGAGGGGGACGAGTCCGTCCTGCCGGACGGCCGTCGGGTCGAGGCGAAGGACGTCCGGTTCGGGTACCGCGAGGGCGCCGACGTCCTGCACGGGATCAGCCTGGACGTCCCCCCGGGCAGCCGGGTCGCGCTGGTCGGGCCGTCCGGCGCGGGCAAGTCCACCCTCGGCCGGCTGCTGGCCGGGATCTACGCCCCCGGCCGCGGCAGCGTGACCCTCGGCGGGGCGGCGCTGGCGCGGATGCCGGCCGAGCGGGTGCGCGCGGAGGTCGCCCTGGTGAACCAGGAGCACCACGTCTTCGTCGGCACCCTGCGGGACAACCTGCGGCTGGCCGCGCCCGGGGCGGACGACACCGAGCTGCGGGCCGCGCTGGACGCCGTGGACGCCGGAGCCTGGGTGGACGCCCTGCCGGACGCCCTGGACACCGAGGTCGGCTCCGGCGGCACCTCACTGACCCCGCCGCAGGCCCAGCAGTTGGCGCTGGCCCGGCTGGTGCTGGCCGATCCGCACACCCTGGTGCTGGACGAGGCCACCTCCCTGCTGGACCCGCGGGCCGCCCGCCACCTGGAGCGCTCGCTCTCCCGGGTGCTGGAGGGGCGGACGGTCATCGCCATCGCCCACCGGCTGCACACCGCGCACGACGCGGACGTGATCGCGGTGGTCGAGGGCGGGCGGATCAGCGAGTACGGCAGCCACCCGGAGCTGGTCGCGGCGGACGGTCCGTACGCGGCGCTCTGGCGGTCCTGGCGGGACGAGCGGTAGCGGGACTCCGGTCCGGCCGGCGGCCGGACCGGAGTCGGGCTGGACTGGACCGGAGCGGACTCAAACCCGTACGGGGCCTGATTGCCCCGTACGGGTTACTCCCTGCCCCGGAAGAGCGCGTAACCGGGCAAATCGGCCGCCAGGCCCGCAGACTGCTCCGGTGACCAAGATTTCAGACGGACCATCCCGTTCCCCGCGCGGTGAGATCGGCGGCATCCCCACGCGCTACATCGGGATCGGCGTCATCGTCGTCCTCGCCGTGTGGTTCCTGTTCGCCAACCTCGACAGGGTTCAGATCCAGTTCTGGGTCTTCACCGTCACCGCGCCGCTCTGGATCGCGCTGCTGGCCACGCTGATCGCGGGCGTCGCGCTGGGCTGGCTGCTGAAGGGACGGCGCAACAGGTGACCGCAGCCCCCGGGCCGGCGCCGGCCGGCGCCTCGGCCTTCACCCCGCTGATCGAGATGCGCGCGGTCAACAAGCACTTCGGGGACCTGCACGTCCTGCAGGACATCGAGCTGACGGTCGGGCGCGGCGAGGTGGTCGTGGTCATCGGCCCGTCCGGCTCCGGCAAGTCGACCCTCTGCCGGGCGATCAACCGGCTGGAGCCGATCGAGGACGGCACCATTCTGATCGACGGCCGCCCGCTGCCCGAGGAGGGCAAGGGCCTGGCCAGGCTGCGCGCCGAGGTCGGCATGGTGTTCCAGTCCTTCAACCTGTTCGCGCACAAGACCGTGCTGCAGAACGTCTCGCTCGCGCAGATCAAGGTCCGCGGCCGGCCCAGGGCGGAGGCGGACGCCAAGTCCCACGCGCTGCTGGAGCGGGTGGGCCTCGCCGACCAGGCCACCAAGTACCCGGCGCAGCTGTCCGGAGGGCAGCAGCAGCGGGTCGCGATCGCCCGCGCGCTGGCCATGGACCCGAAGGCCCTGCTGTTCGACGAGCCCACCTCGGCGCTCGACCCCGAGATGATCAACGAGGTGCTGGACGTCATGCGCCAGCTCGCGAGCGAGGGCATGACGATGATCGTGGTCACCCACGAGATGGGCTTCGCCCGGGCCTCCGCGAACCGGGTGGTGTTCATGGCCGACGGCCGGATCGTCGAGGACCGCGCCCCGGAGGACTTCTTCAGCGCCCCTGAGAGCGATCGCGCCCGGGACTTCCTGTCCAAGATCCTGAAGCACTGAGGCGGCGCCGTGAACCGTGAGACGACGCCCGTGGTGCGGCCTGCGGGGAGGCCGGTCGCGCGGCCCGGGGTGCGGCCCGCCGCACGGGCGGGCAGGCGCGTGCTCGCCGTCGCCCTGCTGCTCGCCGCGCTGGCGGCCGGCTGCGGCAAGCCCGGGACCCCGCCGCCCAAGGGCCCGCAGCCCAGCGCCCTGCCCAGCTACCAGGTCCAGGACGCCTCCGCGATCACCGGCTCGCCGACCCTGGACGCCGCCCGCAGCCGGGGCCACCTGGTGGTCGGCGCCAAGGAGGACCAGCCGTACCTGGGCCAGAAGAACCCGGCCACCGGCGAGTACTCCGGCTTCGACATCGAGATCGCCAAGATGGTCGGCGCCTCGCTGGGCTTCCCACCGGACCGGATCCAGTTCAAGACCATCGCCTCGGCCAACCGCGAGACCGCCCTGCAGAACGGCCAGGTGGACTACTACGTCGGCACCTACACCATCAACGACAACCGGAAGAAGCTGGTCGGCTTCGCCGGCCCGTACTTCATCGCCGGGCAGTCGCTGCTGGTGCGCAAGAACAACGACACCATCCACGGCCCGGAGGACCTGGACGGCAAGAAGGTCTGCTCGGCGGCCGGGTCGACGCCGTACCAGCGGATCCAGTCGAAGTACCCGAAGGCCGAGCTGATCGGCTACGACACCTATTCGGCCTGCGTGGACAACCTGATCACCAACCAGGTCGACGCGGTGACCACGGACAACGCGATCCTGCTCGGGTACGCGGCCAAGGTGCCGGACGAGCTCAAGGTGGTCGGCCCGCTGTTCTCGACCGAGCCGTACGGGATCGGGGTGCCGAAGGAGGACACCGTGCTGCGCGGCGCGATCAACGACGCGCTGGAGCACCACATCCAGAACGGCGACTGGCAGAGGGCCTTCGAGGCGACCCTCGGCCTCTCCGGGGAGCCGGCGCCCACCCCGCCGCAGATCGACCGGTACTGAGAGGGCCGCGCCGTGAAAACGCTGATCGACAACTGGTCGACCTACTGGGAGGGGTTCCTCGGCACGCTCTCGCTGTTCGCGGTGAGCGCCGTGCTGTCGCTGGTGCTGGGCGTGCTGATCGCGGGCTTCCGGGTCTCGCCGGTCAAGCCGCTGCGGGTGTTCGGGACGGTGTGGGTGACCTTGCTGCGCAACACGCCGCTCACGCTGCTGTTCTTCATCGTGGTGCTGGGCCTGCCCCGGTTCAACATCACCCTGCCCTTCTACACCTTCGCGGTGCTCGCGCTGGGCTGCTACACCTCGGCCTTCGTCTGCGAGTCGATGCGCTCGGGCATCAACACGGTGCCGACCGGGCAGGGCGAGGCGGCCCGCAGCCTGGGTATGAGCTTCGGGCAGACGATGAGCCTGGTGGTGCTGCCGCAGGCGTACCGCTCGGTGGTGGCGCCGCTCGGCAGTGTGATGATCGCGCTGGCCAAGAACACGGCGATTGCCGGCTCGTTCAGCGTCACCGAGCTGCTGGGCACCTACCGGACCATCAACGAGCTGGGCTACAGCATCGTCTGGACCTTCGTCTGGATCGCCGTCGGATACCTGATCATCACCCTGGCCATCAGCGCCGTCTTCAACCTGCTGGAACGACGAGTGGCGGTGTCCCGATGACCGTTGAATCCTCGGCGCTGTACGACATCCCCGGCCCGAAGGCGCTCGCCCGGCACCGGCTGTACGGCGGGATCGCGCTGCTGCTGATCGCGGCGCTGATCGGCTGGGTGATCTACATGCTGTTCCACACCAACCAGTTCACGTACGCCAAGTGGCAGCCGTTCGAGTACCGGGGCGTGCAGGAACTGCTGCTGCGCGGGCTCGGCAACACCCTCAAGGCCTTCGGCTGGACGGTGCTGTTCGCGCTGCCCTTCGGCGCGCTGTTCGCGGCCGGGCGGCTCTCCGACCACCGGGTGGTGCGCTGGCTCTCCACACTGGTGGTGGAGTTCTTCCGGGCCATGCCGGTGCTGGTGATGATCTTCTTCGTCTTCGTCGCGCTCAAGGTGCAGCCGCTCTGGGCGCTGGTGACCGGGCTGGTGCTCTACAACGGCTCGGTGCTGGCCGAGGTGTTCCGGGCCGGCGTGCTCGCGGTGCCCAAGGGGCAGCGGGAGGCGGCGTACGCACTGGGCATGCGCAAGACCCAGGTGATGTCGTACGTCCTGGTGCCGCAGGCCAACCGGGCGATGCTGCCGGCCATCATCAGCCAGCTGGTGGTCGCGCTCAAGGACACCTCGCTGGGCTTCCTGATCACCTACGAGGAGTTCCTGCACGCAGGCAAGCTGATCGCCACCAACCTGGACTACGACCTGCCGTTCATCCCGGTGGTGATGGTGATCGCACCGATCTACATCGGCATGTGTCTGCTGCTCTCCTGGCTCGCCCGCTTCGTGGAACGGCGCAGCCGGCGCAGCCCGAGCGTGCGCGGCGGGGCACCGGTGGTCAAGGCCGAGGTGGCGATGGGGCTGCCGCCGTCGGCGCAGCAGTGAGGAGCCCGGTTCGGGGCTGAACCATAGGTACGGGTGGGGTTGGGGTCGATACCTCCAAATTCCTCTTATGATTCTCGGGCGTCCGGGCGAGGCCCGGGCGCGGTCCGAGCACGGTCCGGGCGGGGCCGTAGCGGGGCTGTCGAGAACGGATGGGCGGGAGGGGCCATGGAGCCGGTGTTCGATTCGCGGCACATCAGGACGTTCCACGAGGTCGTCCGGGCCGGTTCCTACTCGGCCGCCGCCCGCGAGCTCGGCTACACCCAGCCCGCCATCACCCAGCAGATGAAGGCGCTCGAACGCACCGTCGGTGTTCCGCTCTTCACCCGGGCCGGGCGCGGACTGCGGCTCACCGAGGCCGGCGAGGCACTCTCCCGGCACGCCGAGCTGATTCTCGACAGCATGTCCGCCGCCCAGCAGCAGCTCGCCGCACTCGCCCGACTGCGCGCCGGACGGGTGCGGGTCTGCGCCTTCCCCAGCGCCAACGCCACCCTGATACCCGAGGCGATGGCCCGGCTGCTGGCCGAGCACCCCGGCGTGCGGGTCGAACTGCTGGAGGCCGAGCCGCCGGACTCCGTCCAGCGGCTGCTGCGCGGGGAGTGCGACATCGCGCTGGCCTTCCGTTACCCCGGTGTGGCCACCGAGGTGCCGGAGGGCGTGGACGAGATCCCGCTGATGGAGGACCTGCTCACGGTGCTGCTGCCGGTCGGGCACCCGCTCGGCCGCCGGCACGCCGTACGGCTGGCCGACCTCGGCGGCGAACGCTGGATCGCCGGCTGTCCGCGCTGCCGGGCCAACCTGCTGCACGTCTGCGCGGAGGAGGGGTTCGCGCCGGACATCGTGTTCTCCACCGACGACAACCTCGCGGTGCAGTCGCTCGTCGCCGCCGGGGTCGGGATCGCGCTGATGCCGGCACTGGTGCTCTCCTTCATGTGCCACCGCAAGGTCACCGGGCGGGCCGTCGAACCGCACCTGCGGCGACAGGTGAGCGCGTACGTGCTGCGCGAGCACCGCCGGATCCCGGCCACCGGGCTCGTGTTGGACCACCTGCGGCAGGCGGCGGCGAGTCGGGTCGGGTGCTGAGCGCCGACCCGGGTGGCGACTCCCGGCGGCGACCGGCAGCAGGAGGGCGCCGGCGACCGGCAGCAGGTGACCGGCAGCAGGTAACCGGCGACCGGCAGTGGACAACCGGTGAGCGGCTGCCTGCTGACATATAAGCGTTAGTGGGGAGGTTCCTTACGAACCCTCCTTGGACGTGATAGGTCGCCAGGGTTGAACCTGCTGGGATGACTCCCTCAGCCACGGTCGGCAGCGACCGACTCACCGAGCGGATGACCGCGCTGATCAGTGAGATCCGCGCCGTCGTGGACCGCGGGCTCCCGCCGGAGCTCACCGCCTACCTGGTCGGCGAGCGACTCGCCCCGCACCTGCACGCCGACCCGGACGGTCCCGACGCGCTGCTCGCCCCCGCCCACCGCGAGGGCGACCCGCAGCGCTACCGCCAGCACGTCCTGCACGCCGAGGAGGACGGCAGCTTCTCCGTCGTCGCGCTGGTCTGGCTGCCCGGGCAGCAGACCCCGATCCACGACCACGTCTCCTGGTGCGTGGCCGGCGTCCACCAGGGGCAGGAGAGCGAGACCCGCTACCGGCTGGTCTCCGGCGGCCCCACCGCCCGGCTGGTCGAGACCGAGCACGTGGCCGGCCCGGCCGGTACCGTCGCCGCCTTCGCCCCGCCCGGCGACATCCACCTGGTGCGCAACTCCTGTAGCAGCACGGCGATCTCCATCCACGTCTACGGTGCGGACGTCTCCCGGCTCGGCACCAGCATCCGGCGGGTCTACCGGATGCCCGCCGACGGGCAGCAGTGATCCCGGCGTGGCACTGACCCTCCGGCACCGCGCCGCCCGTACCCGCTCGTTGCCCCCGATGCGGGGGGACGCCCCCGGGCTGCTGCTCGCCGCCCTCGGGGTGGCCGCCGCGCTGGGCGTCCACGCGCTGGTGCCGGCCGTGCCCAAGCTCACCGCCGCCGTCGTGCTCGGCATGGCGGCGGCCCACCTGCCCGGGGTGCGCCCGGTGGTCCGCGGGATCGCCCGGCCGGGGCTCTCCACGGCCGGGAAGCGGTTGATGAGGCTCGGGATCGTACTGCTCGGGCTCAAGCTCAGCCTGGACGACGTGCTCGGCCTCGGCTGGGCCACCGTGGCCATGGTGCTGGCCGTGGTCGCGGCCACCTTCGCGGGCACGCTCTGGCTGGGCCGGCGGCTCGGCCTGCCCGGCGACCAGCCGCTCCTGGTCGCCACCGGGTACTCGATCTGCGGGGCCTCGGCGATCGGCGCGGTCAGCCAGGCGGCGGGCAGCGAGGAGGAGGACGTCGCGGCCTCGGTGGCGCTGGTCACCCTGTGCGGGACGCTGGCGATCGCCGTGCTCCCGCTGCTCCAGCATCCGCTCGGGCTCGACGAGCTGGAGTTCGGGCGCTGGGTCGGGGCGAGCGTGCACGACGTCGGGCAGGTGGTCGCCACCGCGCAGACCAGTGGGGCCGGGGCGCTGCGGGAGGCGGTGCTGGTCAAGCTGATGCGCGTGGTGCTGCTGGCGCCGCTGGTCGCGGGGGTGGCCGTCATGGCGCGGCGGAACCTGCGGGCGGCGCGGATGGCGCGGGTGGCTTCGATGAAGGTCACGGCGGGGGCTCCGGCGGGGGTTTCGACCGGGGCTTCGGCGGCGGTGACGTCGGCGGCAGGGGCTCCGGCGGAGGGCGGGGCGGACGGGAAGCCGGGTGAGAAGTCGGTGAAGACCGGCAATCGCCCCCCGATCGTGCCGCTGTTCGTGGCGGGCTTCCTCGCGATGATCGTCCTGCGGACCACCGGGGTGCTGCCCGAGCAGGTGCTCGGCCTGGCCTCGGACGCCCAGGAACTGCTGCTGGCAGCCGCGTTGTTCGGTCTCGGCAGTGCGGTGCACCTGCCGACCATGGCCCGCACCGGCGGGCGGATCGCACTGCTCGGGCTCGGATCCTGGGTGGTCGTCGCGGGAGTCTCGTACGCGGCGGTGCTGGTCACGACCTGACGGACCCCGGTGCGGACTCGGCTATTGTCGGGCGCAAGCCCGCCCCGCCCGCCGGTACCAGGGCGGTGGTGCGGCCGAGTTCACCCGAGTTCACCCGAGTCCGCCAAGGAGGACGGATGACCACAGCGCTGCCCGAACGCGACGGCCGCGAGGCCGTCGTCACGCTCGACCGGCGGGAGGGCCCGTACGGTGAGGTGGTGCTCCGGCAACGCGGTCGGGACTTCGAGATCATCGCCAACGGCTGCTTCCTGATGGACACCGCCGACGGGCGCTCGGAGCGGCTGTTGATCCAGACGGCGCTGGACGAGCTGGACCGTACGGGCGGCGGCCCGGTCGAGCGGCCGTCGGTGCTGATCGGGGGCCTCGGGGTCGGATTCTCGCTGGCGTACGCGGCGGCCGAGCCGCGCTGGGGGCGGATCGCCATCGTCGAGCGGGAGTCCGCGATCATCGACTGGCACCGGACCGGCCCGCTCGGCGCCTTCTCGGGCGGCGCACTGGACGACGAGCGGGTCGAGATTCTCCACACCGACCTGCTGGAGTACCTCGCGGCGGCGGACGGCGAGCGCTACGACGCGCTGTGCCTCGACATCGACAACGGGCCGGACTGGACCGTCACCGAGTCCAACGACGGGCTGTACGGCGCGGACGGGCTGACGGTGCTGTGGCACCGGTTGCGGCCCGGCGGGGTGCTGGCCGTGTGGAGTGCGCAGCCTTCGCGGGCCTTCGAGGACGCGCTGCGGGCGGTGGGCTTCTCGGACGTGGTGACGCACGAGGTCCCGGTCGCCCGGGGGGTGCCGGACGTGGTGCACCTGGCCCGGCGGGCGGGCTGAGCGCCGAAGCCGGTCAGCGGGTAACGGATGACAGCTGACAGATAACAGATTTCGTTCGCTGAAATCTGAAATCTGTCGACTGTCGGCCGTCATTCGTTCGCCGTGTCACCGTGCGGCGGCTCGCCGCGCCCCCGGCTCAGCCGAACGGGCGGTTCTCCGGCTCGGCGCCGACCGCGGCTACCGGCTCCGGTTCGTCCGTCGGCAGGGCCGGGATGCCCTCCATGGAGAAGGGGTTGAAGTCCGGCGGCGGGACCATCACCGGTGTGCCCTTGCGCGGACCCGCCTCCTCCGCGTCCTCGGGCTGCTCCGATCCCTGTGCCGCCGCTTCCACCGCGACGGGCGGGGCCTGGGCCGGGATGACGGGCGGGGTCGAGGGCGGCGGCGGAACGGCGGGGCCCTGCGAGGGGAGGGTGGTGCCGAACGGATCGGCCTTCTGGTCGGCCGTGACCGTGGTCCCGAACGGGTCGGCGACCGGGGCGGCGTCGGCGGGCCCGGCCGCGGGTGCTTCGCCCGGCGCGTCCGGGATGCCCTCCATGGAGAAGGGGTTGAAGTCCGCCGGCGGGACCATCACCGGCGTGCTCTTCGGGCGGCCCTCGGCATCCGGTGCCGTGTCCTCCCCGCCGGAGGAGAGGACCTCCGCGACGGGCGCGAAGGGGTTGAAGTCCGCGGGAGGTACCCGTACCGGTGTGCCGCGCAGGTGCACCGGCTTCTCCTCCGCCTCCGCCTCCTTCTCTGCGGCGGCAGCGACGGCAGCGGCAGCGGGGGCTTGAGCCGGAACCTGAGCCGGAGCAGGGGCCTGCGTCGGGGCGGGCGTCCGGACCGGAGCGGGAGCCTGGGCCGGAACGCCGCTCATCGCGGCCGGCACGCCGTCCCAGCCGAACTGGACGCTCTTCAGCAGCTCCGCGAACGCCTCCGTGTACAGCTCCCAGTCCTCCGGCCGCGCCGTGGACAGCTGGGCGCACAGCACCGTCCCGCCGTCCGGCAGCGGCACGAAGGCCTGGACGGCCGAGGTGACCACCCAGCGCCGCTGCCCGTCGGCGGCCAGCGGGCCGGGCACCGGGGCGGTCCGGCCCTCGACCAGGACGGCGGCCGGACCGGCCGGCAGCAGGACGGTCCACACCTCGGCGTGCCGCCGGACGGTGGCCAGTTCGGTGGCGAGCGCGGTGATCGGCAGCGGGTGCCGGGCGAGCGAGACGACGAGGGCGGCGTCCGAGGTGCGGTCGTCCAGCTCCAGGGCGCAGACGCCGGCGTAGACGACGCCCGCGTCGCGGATCAGGTCGGCCAGAGTGGCGGAGATCACCGCGAAGTCGCGCCGCGGCTCCGGGCCGGTGGCGCTGAACAGTTCCTCGGCGACCTCCGCCAGGTGCCGGGCCAGCTCGTTGGCGGCCGCCACGGTGGCCGGGTCCGTACCGCCGGGCCGGTCCGTGTCGCCGGGCCGGTGGGTGTCGCCGGGCAGTGCCGGCAGCGGGGGCACCGCACGGGCGGAGACGCCGGGCGGGCCGCCCGGGGAGGTCAGCGCGTGGAAGCCGGGCGGCACGACCAGCCGGACCTCGGCGCCCGCGCCGGTGGGCAGTTCGACCGGTTGCCGGGTCTGCTGCCCGGCCGCCAGCGCGGCCAGCGCGGGGGCGAACGGCGGGCGCAGCTTGGCGTCGGCGAACTCGCCGGTGACCGGGAGCTGGAACAGCGCGGCCGAGGTGGTGCCCCGGTCGGCGATGGCGCCGCGCACCGCGCCGCCGCCGTACCGGGCCTGGAGCGCGGTGACCACCCGGTCGGTGAGCCGTGCGCCGGTGCCCGGCCGGGCGGTGCCGGCGGTGGTCACCGTGCCGAGCCGGTCGAGGGCGGTGTGCACCGGGCCGTTGGGGGCCAGGGGCAGGCCGAACAGCGTTTCGGCGGCGGGGTGTTCGGCCGCCCGCGGGGCGCTCAGCGAGGCCGCCGGGTGGCGTGAGGTGCACTCGTCGAAGAGGGCGTCGGTGAGGGTGCCGAGGGTCGCGCAGACCTGCTCCGCCGCCGCGAAGGGATTGGCCTCCACGCTGAACTGCACGTCCTGGGTCACCTGGTGAGCCCCCCGCTCTGCTCCGTCTGCCGTCGGTGGTTCGGGTGGGACCGGGCCCGCCGCGGCGGCGGGTCGTCAGATCCCGGCTCATTCCTATCAGAGCCCGCCGTCCGGACCGAACCGCAGGATGACCCGATGAT
The DNA here is from genome assembly GCF_053611565.1 of Kitasatospora sp. NPDC054795. Lineage (NCBI taxonomy): Bacteria > Bacillati > Actinomycetota > Actinomycetes > Kitasatosporales > Streptomycetaceae > Kitasatospora > Kitasatospora sp. NPDC054795. The sequence continues at coordinate 36,774 of NZ_JBSHAP010000006.1, read as the reverse complement.
CACTCGGTGGTGGTGCCGGTGGCCTGCGCGGACCCGTCCTCGGGGGTGCCGGCGGCGAGCGCGGTGACCGCCTCGACGATCCCCGGCACGGCGAACAGCCCCGTGAGGTCCCGCACCAGACGCCCGGTCGGGCCGTCCGGGCGTTCGTCGGCGAAGAAGGAGGCCAGTTCGGCGGCGAGGGCCGGTTCGCGGGCGGCGGTGAGGGTGAGCGAGGCGACGAACTCCTGCACCAGGTGCAGCTGGAGCTCCTCCAGCGGCACCGAGCGCTCGACCAGCCACTCCAGCGAGGTGATCTCGGCGTTGGCGATCCAGGCCCGGACGGTCAGCCGCAGTCCGGCGCTCGGCTCGGGGAGCGCCAGGTGGGCCAGGATCTGCTCCTGCGCGGCCCTGCGCACGTCGTCGATCACCGCCGAGGTGCCCGCGCTGGCCGCCACCGAGCCGCCGCGCAGCAGCGCGGCGAAGCCCGGCCCGTGGCTCTGCACGAAGTCCAGGTAGCGGCCCATCACCCGGTGGAGCCGCTCCGACAGCGGCCCGTCCATGGGCTCCTCGAACCGGGCCGACAGCTCCTGCCCGGCCCGCCGCAGCGACTCCTCGTACAGCGCCTGCTTGCCGGGGAAGTAGTGGTACACCAGGGGCCGGGAGGCTCCCGCGGCGGCGGCGATGTCGTCGATCGACACTTCCTCCGGCGGCCGTCGGCTGAACAGTTCCAGTGCTACGGCGATCAGCTGCTCCCGCCGCTCGTCCACGCTCAGCCGCCGACGCGGCCGCTCGCCCGCCGCCCGGGCGGAGGCGGAGGTCCGTGCTGCGCGATCGGCCGTCGGTGACGGCGTACGGGAGGCCATGCGCGCCACCCTAGTTCGTCGAGGGCCCCGCGGTGGAGACAGGGGCCCACTGCCCTCCGGCCCGCGCACCGGCCCCGAACGCCGAGGCCGTGGCGGCGCTACGCGGACCGGAGGTCCAGGTAGCGGCGGTAGGCCTCGCGGCCGTCGGGGACGAAGGAGTCGCGGGTGAGGCGGTCGGCGAGTTCGGCGGGGGTGAGCCAGGTGTGCCAGGCGACCTCGGACTCCTGGGGGGAGACCGGGCCGTCCCACTCGGCCTCGTACATGTCGCACCACCAGGAGAGCCGGTCCTGCTCGAAGAGGAACTTGAACAGGGGGCGCGGGGCGATGCCGTGCACGCCGAGCTCCTCCTCGGCCTCGCGGACGGCGGCCTCGGCGTAGGTCTCGCCGGAGCCGACCACGCCGCCGACGAACATGTCGTACGCGCCGGGGGCGAAGAGCTTGGTGTCGGTGCGGCGGTGGACGAAGATCCGCCCGGCCGGGTCGCGGACCAGGATGAAGACGCAGCGGTGGGTGAGCCCGCGCCGGTACACCTCGCCGCGCAGGGCGGTCCCGATCACGCGGTCGTGCTCGTCGACGATGTCCAGCAGTTCCTCGGCAGGGTTGGTCATGAGGGACAGGTTAGGGTTTCGGGGCTCGGTTCGAACGCATTCGATCGAAGGAGATCGAGAACGAACGCGAGTGGCACGAGAAGCAACGGAACTGGTCGAGGGCGGCACGCGGTGGTGGAGATCTGGGGCGAGACGGCCGAGGGGTTCGAGCCCGTACGGGCGGCCTTCGTGCGGAACTTCGCCGACTACGGTGAGCTCGGTGCGGCCTTCGCGCTGTACGTGCGCGGCCGCAAGGTGGTCGACCTGTGGGGCGGTGACGCCCGGCCCGAGGTCGGCGGCCGGCCGGCGCCCGCGGTGCCGTGGACGGCGGACACCGCGCAGGTGCTGCGCTCGGTCACCAAGGGCCTGACCGCGACCACCGCGCTGCTCCTGGCCGAACGCGGCCTGCTCGACCTGGACGCCCCGGCGGCCTCGTACTGGCCGGAGTTCGCGGCGGCCGGCAAGGGCCGGATACCGGTGGGCTGGCTGCTCTCGCACCAGGCCGGAGTGCCCGCGCTGGACGTGCCGCTGCGGCTGGAGGACGTGCTCACCTGGGAGCGCGCGGCCGCTGCCGTCGCCGCGCAGGCGCCCGCCTGGGAACCCGGCACCGCGCACGGCTACCACCCGTACACCTTCGGCTGGCTGGTCGGCGAGGTGGTGCGCCGGGTCAGCGGCCGGACGCTGGGCCAGTACTTCGCCGAGGAGGTCGCCCGGCCGCTCGGGCTGGACCTGTGGATCGGGCTGCCGGCCGGCGCCGCGCCCAGGGTCGGCAGACTCGTCGACCTCCCGGCGCCGGACGCGGCCCGGACCGGTCCGAGCGGGCTGCGGCTGCGACCCAAGCAGTCCGTCCGGGACGCCTACCAGGACCCGGCCTCGCTGACCGCCCGCTCCTTCGCCTCGGTGCGCCCCGGCGTGGACCTCAACGACCCGGCGGTGCAGGCCGCCGAGATCCCCGGTGCCGGCGGCATCGGCACCGCCCGGTCGCTCGCCCGGTTCTACGCGGCACTGATCGGCGCGGCCGACCGCCCGGACGGCTCCGGCGCGCTGCTGCCGCCGCTGCTCGGCCCCGACGTGCTGGCACGCGCGGTCGAGTCGGCGGTGAGCGGGCCGGACCGGGTGCTGATCGTCAACTCCACCTTCGGCCTGGGCTTCTGGCGGCACGGCCCGACCGCGCCGATGGCCTCCCCGGCGAGCTTCGGCCACCCGGGTCGGGGCGGTTCGCTCGGCTTCGCCGACCCCGACCTGGGGCTGGGCTTCGGCTACGTCACCAACGGCATGCAGCCGGGCGTCACCGGGGACATCCGCTCACGGAACCTGATCCGCGCGGTGCGGGGGTGCCTGGGGCTGGACCGGTAGCCTCAGGCCTGGCCGGTCTCGAAGCGGTGGATCTTCCCGCCGTCGACGGTGAAGCGCCAGGCGGTGCGCATGGTGCCCCAGGTCTCGTTGGTGAACTCGGCGACCAGCGCGTGGCCTCCGCTCGACTCGGTCTGGACGGCCATCCGGCCGTTCGGGCCGAAGATCTCCCGGTCGACCCAGTCCGCCAGGTCGCGCTCGGAGCCGTCGTCGGCCATGGTCGCGTCCGGGGCCAGCAGTGCGAAGAAGGCCTCGCGGTCGCCCGCGTTGACCGCGGTGACGAAGGCGCGGACGGCGGGGTCGCTGAGTTTCGTGGGGGCGATGGTCACGCGGGACTCCCTGATGGGGGTGAGGGGCGGGGAGTCCTGTCTACGGCTTTCGCGCGGGCCGTCCGGGCATGTCGGCGGCGCGTCGGTGAATTGGCCGCATTCATGTGCTTTGATCCCCGGAACAGGCGATTCGCCCCGGAGCCCGCCACGGGGAGTGGCGAGGAGCGGGAGGCCCCGATGGGCCTCCCGCTCCGCTTTCCCGGACTCCCGGACTCCCGGACTCCCGGACTCCCGGGCTCCCGGGCTCGTCGGGTCTAGAAGAAGCCGACCGCGTCGGGGGAGTAGCTGACCAGCAGGTTCTTGGTCTGCTGGTAGTGCTCCAGCAGCGCCTTGTGGGTCTCCCGCCCGATGCCGGAGTTCTTGTAGCCGCCGAAGGCCGCGTGGGCCGGGTAGGCGTGGTAGCAGTTCGTCCAGACCCGGCCCGCCTGGATGGCGCGCCCGGCCCGGTGGGCGGTGTTGATGCTGCGGGTCCACACGCCCGCGCCGAGCCCGTACTGGGTGTCGTTGGCGAGCGCGACGGCCTGGTCGAAGCCGTCGAAGCGGGTGACCGAGACGACCGGTCCGAAGATCTCCTCCTGGAAGACCCGCATCGAGTTGTCGCCCTCGAAGACCGTCGGCGTGACGTAGTACCCGCCGGCCAGCGCGCCGCCGAGGTCGGCCCGCTCGCCGCCCACCAGGATCCTGGCGCCCTCGTCCTGGCCGATCTCGAAGTAGGAGAGGATCTTCTTCAGCTGTTCGACGCTGACCTGGGCGCCGACCTGGGTCTCGGTGTCCAGCGGGTTGCCCTGGCGCATCGCCCGCACCCGAGCCAGGCCGTCGCCGAGCAGCCGCTCGTAGACCGGGGTCTCGATCAGGGCACGGCTGGGGCAGGTGCAGACCTCGCCCTGGTTGAGGGCGAACATCGCGAAGCCCTCGACGGCCTTGTCGTAGAAGGCGTCGTCGTCGGCGGCGACGTCCGCGAAGAACACGTTGGGGCTCTTGCCGCCGAGCTCCAGCGTGGCCGGGATCAGGTTCTCGGCGGCCGAGCGGGCGATCAGCCGGCCGGTGCCGGTCTCGCCGGTGAAGGCGATCTTGCGGATCCGGGGGCTGGCGGCCAGCGGGGCGCCGGCCTCCTCGCCGAAGCCGGTGACGATGTTGAACACGCCGGGCGGCACCAGGTCGGCGGTCAGCTCGGCGAGCAGCAGCACCGAGGCCGGGGTCTGCTCGGCGGGCTTGAGCACCACCGCGTTGCCGGCGGCGAGCGCCGGGGCGAGCTTCCAGACCGCCATCAGGATCGGGAAGTTCCACGGGATGATCTGGCCGACCACGCCCAGCGGCTCGTGGAAGTGGTACGCCACGGTGTCCTCGTCCAGCTGGGAGAGGCTGCCCTCCTGGGCCCGCAGCGCACCGGCGAAGTAGCGCAGGTGGTCGACCGCGAGCGGGAGGTCGGCGGCCAGCGTCTCGCGCACCGGCTTGCCGTTCTCCCAGCTCTCCGCGACGGCCAGCTGCTCCAGGTTGGTCTCCATCCGGTCCGCGATCCGCAGCAGCACCTGCGCGCGATCGGCGGCGGAGGTGCGGCCCCAGGCCGGGGCCGCGGCGTGGGCCGCGTCCAGCGCGGCCTCGATGTCCTCGGCGGTGCCCCGGGCGACCTCGGTGAACACCTCGCCGGTGACCGGGGTCGGGTTGCCGAAGTACTCGCCGCGCACCGGAGGCGTCCATTCGCCGCCGATCCAGTGCTCGTACCGGGAGCGGTAGGCGACGATGCTGCTGGGCGTGCCGGGGGGCTGGTAGACCGTCATGTTCGCTGTCTCCTCGCTGCGTCGGGCGCCGCCGGGCACGGCTCTGGCCACGGGCGGCGCGGCGGGCCCCCCCGTACGGGGGCGTGCCGGGGGGGGGGGGGGGGGCCCCCAACAGGGGGGGTGTGCGGCCCCCCCGCCAGCCCGGCGGGGGGCAGCCCCGTGAGGGGCGGCCCGTGAGGGGGTGGA
>NZ_JBSHAP010000006.1:0-31689 GCF_053611565.1 Kitasatospora sp. NPDC054795 | reverse complement strand
CCCCTGGGCCTGCGGCGGCGCCCCCCCCCCCCCCCGGGCGGCGCCCCGGCCCGCGGGTGGGGGGGGGGCCGGCCGGGGGAGGGGTCGGACACGCAATCGGACCGGCGCCCCGCCGGGGCGCCCGCCGCCGAGCACGATAACCGCCGGGCGCCCGGTGCGGCTACGGTCCGTACGCGTGTCCGGTACGGAGGGTGTGTCTTCCGGTCGTTCGCGGGGCCTGGGTCGCCGGACGTTCCCGGACCGGATCTCCGCGGGAGCCGGGGCCCGATCCCGATCTCCGCGGGCGTCCCGAAACGGATCACTGCGGGGGCGCGCGTTTCGGACGCACCCCCGCGACCCGCGCCGCGCGCCGTCGCGCGTCGGTGGGGCTGTCCCCGGCGTGCCTCCGTAAGCCGCCGTGCGTCGGCCGGACCGTCCCCGCGGCGTGCCGCCGTACGCCGCCGTACGGCCGGGGCGGCGCGCTCGGGTCGCGCCACCGCACGCCCGTCGGGCGGCCCGGGGCGCACGCCGGTCAGACCGCGTGGTACCGGCCGGTGCGGGCCTCCCAGCTGAGGTAGCCGGCCAGCCAGGTGAGCAGCCCGTCCGCGTACCGCTGGGCGATCGTGCGTTCGATCCGGGAGAGGCCCAACTCGCGGTGGACGTCGGGCAGCCGGGCGTGCAGTTCGGCGCAGCGGTCGACCATCAGCTGGGCCTCGGCGATGACCGCCGCGCAGGCCTCCTCGGCCGAGCAGCGCCGTTCCCGCTGGACGATCATGACCAGGTTGTTCACGTCCCCGCGCGGCGCCTCCAGCGGGTAGGAGTGCACGTCGTTGCTGAGCGACGGTATGTCGGCGGCCAGCTGGCGGAGCTGGCGCAGCACGGGGTGGTGCAGGACGGCGGCCGGGACCTCGAACTGGCCCAGGCGTTCGACCATGTCGAAGATGGTCTCCATCGCCGCGGTGCCCCGGCGGAGCTCCAGGTAGCCGGCGCGGTCCGGCGGCCGGGTGGAGATCCGGCCGGCCGCCTCGGCCGGGTGACTGGCCAGGTAGTACTCCCAGTTGTAGGCGGCGCGGGCCTGCCAGCGGGCCGGCATGCCCCGCATGCTGCGGTTCCACAGATCGGCGAAGGCGGTCTCGACCGCGGAGCCCTGGTCGGGGCGGGCGCCGTGCAGGACGGCGATCAGCCGTTCGCAGATCGGGGCCACCTCGGCGGGACGGCGGCCGAGCGGGCCGTCGAACTGGTCGTCGAAGAGGAAGTAGAAGCCCATCAGGTCGGCGGCCAGGGCGAGTTCGTCCGGGCCGGCGTCCGGATAGCCGAGTGCGGCGAGGTCCACCACCTCCCAGTGCGCGTAGCCGGGATGGTCGGCGTCGGGCAGCAGCGGGTGGCGGATCAGCCAGTCCCTGTGCAGTGCGCTGGCGTGGATGCCGTGCGGACTGCGGCGGTGCGGGAACGGAATCTGAAGTGAGGTGTCGTCAGACATCGGACTCCCGGTGCAGCGGAGGGTGGGGGCGCTTTTTGTTCGAGCGGTGACGGTGGGGGGAGTTGGCGCGACGGGGCGCGGACGGTGAGGGTGGGCTTCGCAAGATCATCCGCGCCTCGAAGGCCGTAGGGTATCTGATGCAATGATGGGATGTTAGGGATGTAGGGCAATTGCCCTTGACAGGGCCCCCAAACCCTCACCGTCCGCCCCAGCCTGCACGAATGCCCCACGGGGAGGTCCGCACGGCGCTAATCTCGGCTCCACGCAGTGATGGAGCTGTGACGCAGCGGGCGAGGCGGAGGCACGACGGTGACCGAGCAGGAGAACGCACTTCGGGCGGGCGGTGGTTCCGCCCACGACGGCGACGGCATCGCGCCCCGGGTCCGGTTGCGCGACCGCGACGCCGAACTGCGCTCGGTGGAGGCCGCCGTCGACCGACTCTGCCGCGGCTTCGCCGCCGGCGGCACCGAGATCGGCGACCTGCTCACCTTCTCGGGCCGCCCCGGCATCGGCAAGACCAGCCTGCTGCACGAGGTCAGGCGGCTCGCCAAGCTCCGCGACGGCGCCACCGTGCTGTTCGCCCGAGGCGGTGAACGGCAGTTCAAGGAGCCGTACCACGTCCTGCGCCAGCTGCTCCAGCCCGTGCTCACCGACCTGAAGCCCGAGGTGTTCAGCCAGGTCATGGGCACCTGGGAGGAGGTCGTCGGACCGGCCATGGGCCTCAAGCAGCCCAAGGCCGGCGCCCGCCGCCTCGACCCGCAGGGCGTGCGCGACGGCCTCGACTACGTCCTCACCCAGCTCGCACCGCGCCGCGCGCCGATGGTGATGATCGTCGACGACCTGCACTGGTCGGACGGCGAGTCACTCTCCTGGCTGACCAAGTTCGCCATCCGATCGAGTGAACTTCCCGTTCTGCTCGTCTTCGCCTTCCGGGAGGACGAGAACGACTGGCCCATCGAGACCCAGGACTTCCGGCGGGACGTCCTCCTCCTCAAGGGCCGCAAGCACGAGCTCAACCGGCTCACCCTCAGCTCCGTCACCGACATGATCCGCGCCGAGCTCGGCGACAGGGCCGAGGACGCCTTCTGCTACGAGTTCTGGAACGTCGTCAACGGCAACCCGTTCGAGGCCAACGCCCTGCTCGACCAGGTGCGCGAGCAGGAACTCGAACCGGTCGAGGAGAACTCCCGGCAGCTGCGCGAACTCGCCGTCGACGCCGCCGGGATGACCCTCAAGAGCTGGCTGGACCGGCTCGGCGCCAGCACCCTGCGCTTCGCCTGGGCCTGCGCGATGCTGGGCACCGACATCCGGGTCGACCTCGCCACCCGGATCTCCACCCAGAGCACCGAGGGCGCCCGCGAGTCCATCAAGCGGCTGCGCAAGCAGCGCGTGCTGACCCAGACCCCCAACGGGAACCTGGAGTTCGTCCACCCGCTGATCGCCAGCTCCATCTACAACACCATGCCGGACGCCACCCGCCTCGGCATGCACGGCATCGCCGCCGCCGAGATCGAGAACGCCGGACTCGGCCTGCTCGCCGCCTCCCGCCACCTGGTCGAGACCCACTCCGGCGAGGGCGACGACCGGATCGTCAAGAAGCTGCGCCGCGCCGCCGTCGAACACCAGCTGATCGGCGCCCCCGAGGCGGCCCAGCGCTGTCTCCACCGCGCGCTCAACGAGCCGCCCGCCGACGAGATCAAGGCCGAGGTGCTCTACGAACTCGGGTGCTCCGCGCTGCTCACCGACCCCGTCGCCACCGTCAACCAGCTCAAGCTGGCCCTCGACCCTGACGAGGTGCCGCTGCGCCCCGCCCTGCGCGTGGACGCCACCTTCCGGCTCTCCGAGGTGCTCGCCCACGCCGGTGAACTGGGCCAGGCGGCCCTGGTCTGCCAGGACGAAGCCCTGAAGACCACCGAACCGGCCGGGCGTCAGCGGCTCCAGGCCGCCTCGTTCATGTGGCACGCCTTTCGCAAGTCCGAGGAGGACGGCCCGGGCCGCTCCGCCCGGCTCGGCGAGATGTGCCGGGACCTGGGCGGGCGGGAGGCGGCCGACCGGGCCGTGCTCGCCATGCGCGCCTGGGACCTCACCCTGCGCGGCGGCGCCTCCGCCGATGCGCTCGCGCTCGCCGACGAGGTCCTCGACGGCGGCCGGCTGCCCAAGGGCCTCGGCTGGACCGACACCACCTGGGGCTTCGAACTGCCCTCGATGCTCGGCCTGACGTACATCTACAACGACCGCATCGCCCAGGCCGAACGGCTGGCCGCGGACGCCATCATCCAGTTCGAGATCGCCGGGTGGAGCGGCGCCCACCGGGGCTTCGCCTACTTCCTGATGGGCCTGGCCCGGTTCCGCCGCGGCCTGCTCGCCGAGGCCGAGGACTTCCTGCGCCGGGCGTACCGCATCTCCGAGCGGATCGGGGAGAAGCTGCCGCTGGCGTGGGACGCGATCGGCGTGCTCGTCGACACCCTGATCGCCCGCGGCCGGGTCGACGAGGCCTGGAAGCTGGCCAACGAGTTCGGCTTCCACCCGCCGTACCACGCGACGGCCATGGTGCTGCCGGACGCGGCCTCGCTGTACGGCAAGCTGCTGGTCGCCAAGGAGAAGTACGCGGGCGCGGCCGCCGCGCTCACCGAGGCGGGCGCCCAACTGGAGGTCCGCGGCTGGCACAACACCGTCTGGGCGCCCTGGGCCGGCCACCTCGCCATCGCGATCGCGGACGACGAGCCCGAGCGTGCCCGCGACTACGCACAGCGGGCGGTCCGGGACGCACGCAACTTCGGCACCGCCTCGGCGATCGGCAGCGCGCTGCGCCTGCAGGCCCGGATCGAGGACGGCCAGGCGGCGGTCGAACTGCTGGAGGACGCCGTGGCGTACCTCGGGCAGTCCCCGGCCGGCTACGAGCACGCCGTCGCCCTGGTCGACCTCGGCGCCGCGCTGCGCCGGGTCGGGCGGCTGGAGGACGCCCAGGAGTACCTGTATCAGGGCATCGAACTGGCCCAGCACTGTTCCGCGGAGGGGCTGGTCGACCGGGCCCGGCGGGAGCTGGCCAACTACGGCCTGCGGCCCAACCGGCTGGGGCTGCGCGACTTCCGGGACACCCTGGAGACGCTCAGCAGCGCCGAGTGGGAGGTCGCCAAGCGGGCCGTGCAGGGCGTGCCGCCGCAGCGGATCGCCGACGAGCTCGGGGTGCCGCTCGGACTGGTCAACCGTCGGCTGGCGGCGGTCTACCGCAAGGCGGGCAGCGGGCCGGACGGCCTGGCCTCGGCGCTCGGGCTGCCGCAGCAGCAGCAGCGGGACGCGGGCCGGCTGGAGGAGCTGGACGGCTAGGAGCGGCCCCCGGGGTCGGTCGGGGCGCCCCGGTAGTCGTGGCCGGTGCACGGTGCACGGTCGGGGCGCCCGGTTCGTGGCGGGCGCCCGGCGGTCGTGGCCGGAGCCCGGTGCGCGGGTGGGCGCCCGGCGGTCGTAGGGGGCGCCAGATGGTGGACGGCGGCGCGGGAGGCGGCGCGTGGGTTCGCGGAAGCGCCCCCTCGGCCGCCGCCGTCGCTAGGCTGACGGACACGGGGCTGCCGCGGCGACCCCTCGACGGACCCGGAACCGGGCGGCCGCGGTGCGACCCGGCCGCGAGTGAGGAGCAGGCCCATGGCGAGCGAGGCCACCAGCGTGCGGCAGGAACCCCTGGAGCCCTCGGGCGCGGGCGCCGCGATCGAGCGCTGGACGCTCACGGCGGGCCCGTACGAGGCGAGCGTGCTCACTCTCGGCGCGACCCTGCACACCCTGAGCGCACCGGACCGCTCCGGCCGCTGCGCCCAGCTGCTGCTGGCCACCGACCGGTTGTCCGAGATCCTTGGCCCGGCCCGGCACTACGGCACGGTGGTGGGCCGGTACGCCAACCGGATCGACGGCTCGTCGGTCACCATCGACGGCGAGGAGCACCAGCTCGCCCCCACCGGTGGCGGCATGACCCTCCACGGCGGGCCGGACGGCTTCGCGCACCGGATGTGGGAGGCCGAGCCGGTCGACGGCGGCGTGCGGCTGGCGCTGCACAGCCCGGACGGCGACCAGGGCTTCCCGGGCGCGCTGGACGTCACCGTCACCTACACCCTGGACGCCTCCGGCGAGCTGGTGATCGCCTACCGCGCCGTCACCAGCAAGCCGACCGTCGTCAACCTCACCAACCACGCGTACGTCAACCTCTCGGGTGAAGGCAGCGGCGACGTCCTCGGTCACCTGCTCACCCTGGACGCCGACGCGTACACCCCCGCCGACGAGCGGCAGATCCCGTACGGCCGGACCGAGCCGGTGGCCGGCACGCCCTTCGACTTCACGGTGGCCACGCCGATCGGCAAGTCGGTGCACGACGAGCACCCCCAGCTGACCGGGCCCGGCGGCTACGACCACAACTGGGTGCTGCGTGCCCGGCCGGAGGACGGCAGCCCGGCGCGGGCCGCGCTGCTGGAGGACCCGGTCAGCGGCCGCACCCTGGAGGTGCTGACCACCGAGCCGGGCGTCCAGGTCTACACGGCGAACAAGTTCCAGGGCGCGGTCACCGGCGCGCGCGGCGTCCCGTACGGGCCGTTCGCCGGGATCGCGCTGGAGACCCAGCACTTCCCGGACTCCCCGCACCACCCGGCGTTCCCCAGCACGGAGCTGCGGCCGGGGGAGGAGTTCCGCTCGACGACCGTGCTCCGGCTGGGGACCAACTAGGTCCTGTCCGGTCGATCTTGCAGGATCAGCGCGCGGCGTCGGGCGCCCGTCTGGGCGTGCGGCCGGACGGCCCTCGTACTGGACGTACTTGGGCTGTCCGGCCGTGCGTCCAGGCGGGATGATCCGGCGTCGCACGCCCGGCAAGATCGGCCGGACAGGGCCTAGCGGGCGGTGCCCGGCCGGCGGCGCCCCGGCGCGCTACGGCGCGCTACGGCTTCGCGAGGTCCCGGCGCATGCAGAGCCGGGGCCAGCGGTCCAGACCGTGTTCGGCCTCCTTGCGGCGGATCTCGCGCAGGCCGGGGGTGAGTTCGTCCCCGGGCAGCGGGCGGAAACCGCAGCGGGCGTAGTAGGGGGCGTTCCAGGGGACCTCGGCGAAGGTGGTGAGGGTGAGCGCGGGGAGGGCGGTGCTCTCGGCGAGGTGCTCGATCAGCGCCCGGCCGATGCCGCGGCGGGCGTGGTCGGGGTGCACGGAGACCTGTTCGATGTGCAGCGCGCCGTCCACCGGCTCGGCGAGCAGGTAGCCGGCGACGGTCCCGTCGGGGGCCTCGGCGACCAGGGCGGTGCCCTGCTCCAGGTAGTGCGCCAGCTCCTCCGGTGCCGGGGGCTCGTCCTCGGCGATCTCCGGCATGCCGATCGCGGCGAAGGGTGCGCCGGCGGCCCGCTCCAGTTCGGCGAGCAGTGGAAGTTCGTCCCTGGTGACGGCTCTGATTCGCATGCATCCAGTCTGCTGCAGGCGGCTTTCGGCCACGCACGGTGGTGCCGTCGGCCAGTCGGCGGAGGGGTGAATCGGACGAATTCGGGCAATCGGTGCGTCCGTCAACTACCGAGCGGCAACGTCCAGGACACGCGGGCGTAACGATCGCGGTTTCTTGCAGAAACTTGCTGCAAGGACTTTCCGTCGATCTTCCACCGCTGTTAACTTCCTTCCCGAGCCCGACGGCAGCAACGGTGCGGTCGGTACGAGGCAGCCATTATGCGCCTGTCTCCGAACATCTCGGGCACCCCCACCCTCCCAAGGAGTTCTCATGCGGCGTGGCATCGCGGCCTCTGCCCTCGTTGTGGCCCTCGCGGTCTCGATGGCTGCCTGTGGCAGCAGCGGCTCCAGCTCCGACGGCAAGGCCGACGGGCCGGTCACTCTCACGTACTGGGACACCTCGAACGCCACCAACGAGGCGCCGAACTACCAGGAGCTCGTCAAGAAGTTCGAGGCTGCGAACCCGAACGTCAAGGTCGACTTCGTCAACGTGCCGTTCGACCAGGCCCAGAACAAGCTCCAGACCGCGATGGGGGCCAAGGGTGCTCCGGACGTGTTCCGCTCCGAGGTCGGCTGGACCGCCGCCTTCGCCAAGGCCGGCTACCTGGAGCCGCTGGACGGCACCCCGGCCGCCGCGGACACCTCCGCCTTCCAGCCGAGCCTGATCCAGCAGGCCAAGTACGAGGGCAAGCTGTACGGCGTGCCGCTGGTGACCGACACCCTCGGCCTGCTCTACAACAAGGAGCTGTTCACCAAGGCCGGCATCACCGACGCGCCGAAGACCTGGGACGAGCTGAAGACCGACGCCGCCGCCGTCAAGGAGAAGGCCGGCGTGGACGGCTTCTGGCTGAAGGCCGCCGACGGCTACTACGCGATGCCGTTCCTGTTCGGTGAGGGCACCGACACCGTCGACGCCGCGGGCAAGAAGATCACCGTCGCCTCGCCGGAGGCCGTCAAGGCCGTCGAGACCTACAAGTCGATGTTCACCGCGCCGGGCACCGTCAAGGCCGACGTCACCACCGACGCCTACGCGCACATGATGGACGCCTTCAACAGCGGCAAGGTCGCGGCGATCGTCCAGGGCCCCTGGGAGATCACCAACATCTACAAGGGTTCGGCCTTCGCCGACAAGAACAACCTCGGCATCGCCGCCGTCCCGGGCGGCTCCGGCGGCAAGGGTGGCGCCCCCACCGGCGGCCACAACATCTCGGTCTACGCGGGCGCCGACAAGGCCCACAAGGCCGCCGCGGAGAAGTTCGCCGCCTTCATGACCTCGGCCGAGAGCCAGGCGTTCATCGCGCAGAAGAACTCCACCCTGCCCACCCGCTCCGACGCCTTCACCGCGGACGTCAAGGCCGACCCGGGCATCGCCGGCTTCCAGGCCGTGCTGAGCAGCGCCAAGCCGCGCCCCGAGCTGCCCGAGTACAGCTCGCTGTTCGCCTCGCTGGGCACCAACCTGGGCAAGGCCGTCCAGGGCACCAGCACCCAGGACGCGCTGAACACCGTCTCCACCGACTACGCCAAGCTCCTGCCGGGCTTCGCCAAGTAGTCCCTGTGCCCGGCCCGCCGGTCGACGGATGACAGCGGGCGGGTGGCAGTGACCGTGCGACGGCGAACGAATGACGGATAACAGATTTCATCATCTGTCAGCTGTCATCCGTTCGCTGTCTGCGGCCCGTCGCCACCCGCCCCGCGGCGCCCGTCGTCCACTGCGGACCGGGCCGTCGGCTCCCCCCGAGAATTCCCCCCGAGAAGGTGCAAACGATGTCAGTCGCCGTGCAGGGCGCCACCGGCAAGGGCAACCGGGAACGCGAGCAGCGTCCGGGCCTGCTGGAACGCGTCAAGCGCTCCTACGCCAAGCACTGGTACGCCTACGCGATGATCGCCCCGGTCGTACTGGTGCTCGGTGCGCTGGTGCTCTACCCGCTCGCCGAGGGCATCTGGCTCACCCTCACCGACGCCAACAGCCTCAACGTCGCCCGCAAGATCGGCGTCAACGAGATCCCGGCGAGCTACGAGTTCGTCGGCTTCCACAACTACGCCGACATCCTGTGGGGCCCCGGCTCGTACGACCGCTTCTGGTCGCACTTCGTCTGGACCATCGCCTGGACGGCCGTCTGCGTCTTCCTGCACTACACCCTCGGCCTCGGCCTGGCCCTGCTGCTCAACCAGAAGCTGCGCGGCCGCGCCGCCTACCGGATGCTGCTCATCCTGCCCTGGGCCGTACCGACCTTCGTCACCGTCTTCTCCTGGCGCCTGATGCTCGCCGACGGCGGCGTCGTCAACAACATCCTCTCCTTCCTGCACCTGCCCGAGCCGGGCTGGCTCACCGACCCGTGGGCGCAGAAGGCGGCCGCGATCATGGTGAACACCTGGGCCGGTGTGCCGTTCATGATGATCTCGCTGCTCGGCGGCCTCCAGTCGATCCCGGCCGAGCTGTACGAGGCCGCGGAGATGGACGGCGCCACCGCCTGGCAGCGCTTCCGGTACGTCACCCTGCCGGGGCTGCGCTCCGTCTCCTCCACGGTCGTGCTGCTCGGCGTGATCTGGACGTTCAACCAGTTCAACGTGATCTTCCTGTTGTTCGGCACCGGCGCCCCCGACGCCCAGCTGCTGGTCACCTGGGCGTACCGGCTCGGCTTCGGCCAGATCCCCCGGGACTACGCGCAGTCCGCCGCCTACGGCGTGATCCTGCTGTCCATCCTGATCATCTTCACCGCCTTCTACCGGCGCTGGCTCGCCCGCAACGAGCAGGCCAACGGCTGAGGCCCCGGACCCAGTTGACCCACGAAGGCAGGTAACCCCGATGAGCACCACCACCGAACTCCCGGCCCGCCCGGCGGCCGCGGCCCCGGCCGCCCGGCCCGCCAAGGTCCGCCGCCGCGGCGAGCGCAGCCCGATGGCCCGGGCGCTGTCCCACGGCACCCTGATCCTGGCCGGCCTGATCGCGCTCTTCCCGGTCGCGTGGATCCTGTTCGTCTCGCTCGGCCCGGACAAGACCGACTACCTCCACCCCGGCCAGATCCTCGGCAAGCTGACGCTGTCGAACTACCAGCACGTGCTGTCCGACACCGACTTCTTCACCTGGTTCGGCAACGCCCTGCTGGTCTCCGGCGTCACCACCGTGTTCGGCGTGATGCTCGCCGCCACCACCGGCTACGCCGTCTCCCGGATGAAGTTCCCCGGACACAAGCCGCTGATGTGGTCGCTGCTGGTCACCCAGATGTTCCCGATCGCGGTGCTGATCGTGCCGATGTACACGATGCTCTCCGAACTCGGCCTGCTGGACAGCTACACCGGCCTGATCCTGGTCTACTCGACCACCACCGTGCCGTACTGCGCCTGGCTGCTGAAGGGCTACTTCGACACCATCCCGGTGGAGATCGACGAGGCCGGCCGGGTCGACGGGCTCAGCCCGTTCGGCACCTTCTGGCGGCTGGTGCTGCCGCTCGCCCGCCCGGGCCTGGCGGTGGCGGCCTTCTACTCCTTCCTCACCTACTGGGCCGAGGTGCCGTTCGCCTCCACGTTCATGCTCAGCTCCGACAAGTACACGTTGGCCGTGGGCCTCCAGACCTTCGTCAGCGAGCACGACGCCCAGTGGAACCTGATGGCCGCGACCGCCGTGCTGATCGCGATCCCGTCCGCGGCCTTCTTCTACCTGGTGCAGCGCCACCTGGTCACCGGCCTGACCGCCGGTGCCTCCAAGTCGTAACGGGCCGCCACGTCGTCACGCGCCGCCACGTCGTCACAGGACCGCACGCCGTCGCAAGACCGCACGCCGTCACAGGACCGCACCTCGTCGCGCGCCTCCACGTCCCAGCGCCTTCCGCTCCTCTAGTCCCCAAGGGATACCGTCCATGACCCAGAACCTGGCCGACACCTCCCGGCCTGCCGCCGACACCGCTCACGAGGCGAACGTCAGCGCGTCCAGAGGCTGGTGGCGGGACGCGGTCATCTACCAGGTGTACCCGCGCAGCTTCGCCGACTCCAACGGCGACGGCATGGGTGACCTGCCCGGCATCCGCAGCCGCCTGCCCTACCTGCGCGACCTCGGCGTGGACGCGGTCTGGCTCTCGCCGTTCTACGCCTCGCCGCAGGCGGACGCCGGCTACGACGTGGCCGACTACCGCGCGGTGGACCCGATGTTCGGCACCCTGCTGGACGCCGACGCCCTGATCCGGGACGCCCACGACCTGGGTCTGCGGATCATCGTCGACCTCGTCCCCAACCACTCCTCGGACCAGCACGAGTGGTTCCAGCGCGCCCTGCGCGAGGGCGCCGGCTCCCCGCTGCGCGAGCGCTACCACTTCCGCCCCGGCAAGGGCGAGCAGGGCGAACTGCCGCCCAACGACTGGGAGTCCATCTTCGGCGGCCCGGCGTGGACCCGCAGCGAGAACCCGGACGGCACCCCCGGCGACTGGTACCTGCACCTGTTCGCCCCGGAGCAGCCCGACTTCAACTGGGAGAACCCGGCCGTCGCCGACGAGTTCCGCTCGATCCTGCGCTTCTGGCTCGACATGGGGGTTGACGGCTTCCGCATCGACGTCGCCCACGGCCTGGTCAAGGCCCCCGGCCTGCCCGACCTCGGCGGCGCCGACCAGCTCAAGCTGCTCGGCAACGACGTCATGCCGTTCTTCGACCAGGACGGCGTGCACGAGATCTACCGCAGCTGGCGCAAGATCCTCGACGAGTACCCGGGGCAGCGGATCGGCGTCGCCGAGGCGTGGACCCCGACCGTCCAGCGCACCGCCAACTACGTCCGCCCCGACGAGCTGCACCAGGCCTTCAACTTCCAGTACCTGGGCACCGGTTGGGACGCCACCGCGCTGCGCGAGGTGATCGACCTCTCGCTCGACTCGATGCGCCCGGTCGACGCCCCCACCACCTGGGTGCTCTCCAACCACGACGTCACCCGGCACGCCACCCGGTTCGCCAACGAGCCCGGCCTCGGCACCCAGATCCGCACCCCCGGCGACCGCGAGCTCGGCCTGCGCCGCGCCCGCGCCGCCACCCTGCTGATGCTCGCGCTGCCCGGCTCGGCCTACGTCTACCAGGGCGAGGAGCTCGGCCTGCCGGACGTCACCGACCTGCCCGACGAGGTCCGCCAGGACCCGTCCTTCTTCCGTCAGGCCGGCCAGGACGGCTACCGCGACGGCTGCCGCGTCCCGATCCCGTGGTCCGGCACCGAGGCCCCGTACGGCTTCGGGCCGGTGGCCGGCGGGCCGTCCTGGCTGCCCCAGCCGGGCGAGTGGGCCGGGCTGAGCGTCGAGGCGCAGACCGGCGACCCGACCTCCACCCTGGAGCTCTACCGCAGTGCGCTGGCCGTCCGCCGGGCGCAGCCCGACCTTGGCGCCGGCACCGGGGTCGAGTGGCTGGAGAGCCCCGAGGGCACCCTGGCGTTCCGTCGCGGCGCCTTCGTCTGCACCGTGAACACCACCGGCGAACCGGTGCGGATCGCCGCCCCGGGCACGCTGCTGCTGGGCTCGGCCGACCTCGTGGTGGACGGCGGCGAGACGGTGCTCGCTCCGGACAGCACCGGCTGGTGGGCGGTCTGACGTGGTTGGAATAGGCTCTGGGACCGTGACTACGGCGCGACTCTCAGACATCGCGGCGCAGGCGGGGGTCAGCGAAGCCACCGTCTCCCGCGTGCTCAACGGCAAGGCGAACGTTTCCGCCGCCACCCGGCAGACCGTGCTGGCGGCGCTCGACGTGCTCGGGTACGAGCGGCCGACCCGTCTCCGCCAGCGCAGCGCCGGGCTGATCGGTCTGATCACGCCCGAGCTGAGCAACCCGATCTTCCCCGCGCTGGCCCAGGTGATCGAGCAGGTGCTCAGCCGGCACGGCTACACGCCGGTGCTGTGCACCCAGACTCCGGGCGGGTCCACCGAGGACGAACTGGTGGAGATGCTGGTGGACCGGGGCGTGGCGGGCATCGTCTTCGTCTCCGGGCTGCACGCCGACACCACCGCCGACCACGACCGCTATGCCCGGCTGGCCGGGCGCGGGGTGCCGTTCGTGCTGATCAACGGCTACAGCGAGAAGATCGACGCGCCGTTCATCTCGCCGGACGACCGGGCCGCGATGTGGATGGCCGTCCAGCACCTGGCCGAACTCGGGCACGAGCGGATCGGGCTGGCCGTCGGTCAGCGCCGGTACGTGCCGGTGCTGCGCAAGATCGAGGGCTTCACGGGCGCGCTGCGCGAGGTGCTCGGACTCTCCCGGGAGGAGGCCGACGACCTCGTCCACCACACGCTGTTCAGCGTGGAGGGCGGGCACGCGGCGGCCGGTGCGCTGCTCGACAAGGGCTGCACGGCGATCGTCTGCGGGAGCGACATGATGGCGCTCGGGGCGATCCGGGCGGTGCGGCAGCGCGGGCTGTCGGTGCCGCAGGACGTGTCGGTGGTCGGCTTCGACGACTCGCCGCTGATCGCCTTCACCGAGCCGCCGTTGACCACGATCCGCCAGCCGGTCGAGGCGATGGCCACGGCGGCGGTGGACGCGCTGCTGGAGGAGGTCGGCGGAAACGCGGCCCAGCGCGGCGAGTTCATGTTCCAGCCGGAGCTGGTGATGCGCGGGTCCACCGGGGCCTGCGCGCGCTGAACCCCGGCCGTCACGGCCGACGGAAGGGCCCCGGAGGGCGGTTGCTCTCCGGGGCCCTTCGGCGCGCGGTCGGCCGCCCGGGCCGTCGGGCGGTCAGCCCTCCTGGGCGGTGGGGCGGTCGACGGTCGATCGGTGCCCGTCGGCCGCCTCGCCGGTACGGGTCTCGGTACGGCGGCCGCGGGCCAGGTAGTCGCGCAGGACCAGTTCGACGGCGTCCTGCGGGTTCTTGGTGCCGGAGAGCAACATCGCGTCGATCGCGAGGTTCGCGTCGAGGGTGACGGTGACCTGGGCCATGTGACTCCTCCTCGGGTGCAGAGCAGCAGCATGCCCGTTGGGGCGGGGAATCACCACGGGGATTCGCCATGGGGATTCGCCATGGGGATTCAGCACGGGGCTTCACCGCAGGGATTTGCCACGAGGTACGGCCGCGGGCATGCCGGAACCCCCGGGGAGGAGCGACCAGACTCTCCCCGGGGGCGTGGGCGGTCAGCGTTCGGACGACAGCTGACAGATGATGAAATCTGTTATCTGTCAGCTGTTATCCGTCGTCCGTCGGCTGTCGGTTGTTCGCCGTTCTCAGACCCGGCCGGCGAAGTCCGGGGCCCAGTTGGCGATGCTCTGCTCGCGGACGCCCGAGCTCGGGTTGGCGGCCTCGACGTACTTGCCGTTGCCGACGTAGATCGCGACGTGGTAGACGCCGGAGTCCTTGCCGTTGTTGGACCAGAACAGCAGGTCGCCCGGCTGGAGGCTGTCCAGCGAGACGTGGGTGCTGGCGGCGGCCTGGTCGGCGGCGACGCGCGGGACGGAGACGCCCGCGGCGCGCAGCGCGGCCTGGGTCAGGCCGGAGCAGTCCCAGCCACCGTTGCCGGTGCCGCCGTAGACGTACGCCTGACCGACCTTCGACTCGGCGAAGGAGACCGCGGCGGCCATGCTGCCGGTGGCGGCCGGAGCCTGGGTCTGGGCCGGAGCCTGGGTCTGCGGAGCGGGCTTGGCAGCCGGCTTGGCGGCCGGGGTCTGGGCCTGCGCGGTCGGCTGGGTGTTCACGGCACCGCCGTTCGCGGACTGGCCGGACTTCTGCGAGCGGTCGAACCAGGTGAAGTCCGAGCCGGACTTGCCGGTGGCGGCCTGGGCCTGGCCGTTGCCGCCGA
This sequence comes from Kitasatospora sp. NPDC054795, assembly GCF_053611565.1. NCBI lineage: Bacteria > Bacillati > Actinomycetota > Actinomycetes > Kitasatosporales > Streptomycetaceae > Kitasatospora > Kitasatospora sp. NPDC054795. Next base: position 17,024 of record NZ_JBSHAP010000006.1, on the reverse strand, counting down.
AGGACAGCTGCTGGCCCGGGTAGATGCTGTCCGGACCCTCGGTCAGGGTGCCGCGGTTGAGCTCGTACAGCCGCTGCCAGCCGCCCTGCACCTTGTGCTGGTCGGCGATCGCGGACAGCCAGTCGCCCTCGACCACGGTGTAGTCGCCGTTCTGGGCCTGCTGCTGGCGCTTCTGGACCCAGTCGCTCCGGTTTCCGGAGGCAGCGGAGTCGGCGCCGGCCTGCGTGCCGTCCTGGGCGGGCGCGGCGGGCGCGGCGGGCTTGGCGGCCGGGGCCTGGGTCTGCGGAGCGGGCTTGGCGGCCGGGGCGGCCGGCTTGGCGCTCTGGGCGGGCTTGGCGGCGGTCGAGCCGGCGGTGGAGCCCGCCGAGGTGTCGACGGCGGCCGCGGCGCCGCCCTTGGTGAGGCCGGCCTGGACCGAGCACACCGGCCAGGCGCCGGGGCCCTGCGAGGCGAGGACCTTCTCGGCGACGGCGATCTGCTGGTCCTTGGTGGCCAGGTCGGCGCGCGCCGCGAAGGCGCTGCCGCCGAAGGCGGACCAGGTGCTGGAGGTGAACTGGAGGCCGCCGTAGAAGCCGTTGCCCGTGTTGATGCTCCAGTTGCCGCCGCTCTCGCACTGGGCGACCTTGTCCCAGGTGGCGACGGTGGCGGCGGAGGCGGTGCCGGAGGCGATGCAGGGGACGGTGAGGCCGACGCCCGCGACGCCGAGGGCGGCGATCACGCGATGGGTGCGGCTGGACAGACGAGTGCCGTTGGTGGGCAGCATGAAGACGCGGTCCTCTCCCACGCCTGCGAGGTGAGCTGTCGGATTCGGGCTGGAGTTGCCCGGCCGCGCTGTGGGCGCGGCTTCACCCCTAGCCCTGGACCGTTCCGGAGATCGGTCCGGGGCGACTTACCTGTGGGTCCCCCGCTCCTGCCGTGGTGCGATTTCGCGCTGCCAGGACATCCGACGGCAGGACTCGGCGTCGCGGATGAACCGGGTTCGTGTGGTCACGAACGGGGAGCACGTTAATCAGACTTAAGTTCAAACTGCAAACGGCTGTGATGCGCATCACGGTTTAGTGGAAACTGCCAAAACTGCCGCTCTCCATGATCGTAAATGATCGTTTTCGAGCAACCCTGTTGCGGAAGCCCACAACTGGCAGCACTTCAGGAGTGGCGTGACGGCGCGTCGAATCGCGGGCCGGAGCGTTCCGGCGGATGGGGCTGCGGCTGTGACGCGAGCGCCCGCGACCGCGTTTCCTATTTCCTTTCAAATAGGCCAGAACGGACATTCCACTTCATTGCCGTCCGACTTCCGCGGGACGGCCATGGGCGGGCGGAGCAAAACCGAAGGGCCCGGAACGGCATGCCGTTCCGGGCCCTTCGGTGCGCGCGAACCGGCGCGCGGCGTCGACTACCGCCCTGCGGGCCCCTGGGAGGCCGCGTGGGCGCCGCGGACGCCCTCCAGGGCCCCCTCGGCCTCGGCGGCGGCCGCTGCCTCCGCCTCGGCCCGTGCCAGGTCCTCCGGGGACGGCGCGGGCAGCGCCGCCAGGTAGGTGGAGGCGATCAGCTGGCCGACCGACGGGTACGAGCCCAGCGGCGCGGCCGACGGGCAGCCGGTCTCCTCGGCGGCGGTGGCGAGCAGCTCGGAGTCCGCCTCCGGGCCGATCACCAGCGGGGCCAGCGCCGGGCGCTGCGAGCCGGTGTCCCTGAGGTGGTTGACGGCCGCGGCCACCGAGCCGGGCACGTCGAGCGCGGCGGCGACGACCGGCACGGCCAGTCGGGCGGCCAGCAGCACGCCGGTGATGCCGGCCGCCGCGGCCGCGTCCTCGCCGCCGACGGTGGTCAGCACCACGCCGTCCGCGGCGGTCGCGATGGCGAACAGCCGGGCGCGGTCGGCCCGGGCCAGCCCGGCCTCGGACAGCCGGACGTGCACGGCCTCGGCCAGCAGCGGGTGCGGGCCCAGCGGGTCGGTGACGGGCGCGCCGTACTCGGCGGCGAGCGCGTGAAGCTCGGTCAGGAAGGTGTGCGGGCCGGGCACCAGCGGCACCAGGACAGGCGTGGGCAGCCCGGCCTCGGCCGCCATGGCCAGCAGCTCGGCCACGGTGCGGTCCTCGCCGCCCGCACCCTCGCCGCCGTTGCCGGGCAGGTAGCCGACCGCGGTCCGGACGCCGTTCTGCTCGGTGCGGACGATCGAGAGCAACTCCTCGACGACCGAGCGGGACTCGGGCCCGGCGGTCGCGGGCACGGCGAGCACCAGGGCCGGGGCGCCGGCCGGGATCTCGGGGCGCTCGGGACGACGGTGGCGCCCCCGCGCACGGGAGCCTGGAGTACGGACGGGCAGTGGCGCGCCCGGGATGGCTGCGGTGCTCATGCCGGAGATCGTAGGACATCTGCCCGTCCGGCTTGCAGTCGGCTGCCGCGTGGGTTTCACGCGGCAGCGGTCCGGAGCCCGGTGCGTCTCCGGCGCCGGTCCGGGCACTTTGCCTACAATCCGGACATTCCGCTCCCAATCCCCGCGCGACCGCCGGTGGTTGCCTCGACGTGACCCGAGGGGGCCGACGTTGCACCTGGGGCGCGTGAGATGTCTCACAGCATGAGGATGGTTTGACGGAGGGTCACGGGGGTGCGACTCCCGGCATTCGAAGATCAACATTCAGCGGGGAGGCGCTCACGGCCGGTTATCGCGCGCCCGACGATTCATCGGCTATGTCCGTTTACGTACCGTCAGGAGAAGGGTCCGTGAAGAGTTCGCGGCTGCGGACAAAAGGCCACGTGCACCTGCAACGTCCCGTGCTGATGCACGTGCACTGCAGCTATCATCGCGTCAAGTGAGGCGTTGTGCCGGACCGGTACGGGGCCGGTCCGTTCGTTTCGACGGTGCCGGGGGCGCCGCGCTGGACGACAACTCCGGAAGCTCTTCGGGAGATTTCTATGCACGACTCGCAGGACACGCACGGCTCGTACGACACCTACAACGGGATGGCCGCCGCCGATCTCCAGGGGGTGGTCTGGCAGAAGAGCCGGCACAGCAACTCCCAGGGCAACTGCGTCGAGTTCGCGGCCCTGCCCGGCGGCGATGTGGCGATGCGCAACTCGCGGTTCCCGGACGGCCCGGCCCTCATCTACACCCGGGCCGAGATCGCCGCCCTGCTGCTGGGGGCCAAGGACGGGGAGTTCGACCACCTGGCGGTCTGACCGACCGCCGTGCTCCATCATCGGGGGGCCGTCGTGGGTGCCGACACCACGACGGCCTTTGTCTTTGTCTCCTCCGGGGGACCTCTTCGCCGGCGGTCTCCGCTCCGGAGGCATCCGCATCGGACCGGAGGCGTCCGCACCGGACCGGGAGTCCTCGGCGGGGCCGGGTGGAAGGGCCCGGGGTGTGGTCCTCCCGGGGCTTCCGTCGACCGGCGGTGCGCCGCCCGGCGCAGGGTCCGTCCTGGGCGCGCGGCCCGTTCGGGTCAGAGGGCCCGTCCTAGGCCGAGCGCCGATGCCGTCCGCCGATCTCGACGGGGCCGTCGAGCGGTGAGCGGCCGCCGAGTCCGGGGTGCCCGTCCAGCGGGGAGCCGACGATCGTCTCCGCCTCGAACATCGCCCAGACCACCTTGCCGCTGCCCAGTGGGTGCCAGCCCCAGGAGCGGCTGAACGACTCCACCAGGTGCAGCCCGCGGCCGGATTCGGCGACGAAGTCGGCCTCCCGTGCGATCGGGCCGATGCTGCTCGGATCGCTCACCGCGCAGACCACCTGGGGCGCGCGGTGCACCAGGCTTATTCGGATCGGGAGCCGGCCCTCCGGGGTCGGCTGTATGGGAAAGTCGTACTCGCCCTGGGTGCCGCCCGACGGGTCGGGCCGTGCGCCGATCGCATGCCGGAGCGCGTTGGTCACGAGTTCCGATGCCACCAGCGCGACGTCGTCGAACAGCTCCGTCAGGCCCCAGCGCTGGAGCGTGCTCCGAGCGAAGTCGCGCGCGGTTCTGACGGCTTCGAAGCGAGGAGCGAGCGTACAGGTGACCACAAGGGGGTCAACTGCCAAAGCCGTACCGGTGCTCATGAAGAGCTCCTCCCATAAGGGGGCGGACACGGCTGGACCCGCCGGGGTCATGCCGGTCACCTCCGACTCGCTCGGCCGCTCGGCCGCCCCCTCGACCAGGCGCACGCGCACTCGAACGCCCGATGACGCGGGGGACGTCGTCGGGTCGGTGCACGGATTCGCGCGTGGGGTCGACACGGAGCCCGCGGGATTGCCAGGGATGTGCAGGTGCACGTGCACCATGGTGGTGTGCGCTCACTGCAGATGCAAGAGTCGATTCACGTGCAGTCGCACTATTGGCATATGCAAGCGCCGGATGCACGTGCATCCTGGTGTGTGGAGTGCGGAACTGATAGGAACATCCGTCAGTATCGGCACCGTGAGCGCTCAACTGATGGCAGACTGTGCGCTGTTTGCCCTAGGTGGAGGTTTCGACCGCATGACCACAGTTCAGCCGGGCGGCGGCTCGATGGTCCGCCGGATCCTCCTCGGCTCGCAGCTGCGCCGCCTGCGTGAGGCGCGCGGCATCACCCGCGAGGACGCGGGCTACGCGATCCGGGCCTCCGAGTCCAAGATCAGCCGCATGGAACTCGGCCGCGTCAGCTTCAAGGAGCGCGACGTCGCCGACCTGCTCAGTCTGTACGGCGTGGACGACGGCATCGAGCGGGAAGCGCTGCTCGGCCTCGTCCGCGAGGCCAACAAGTCCGGCTGGTGGCACAGCTTCAACGACGTGCTGCCGGGCTGGTTCCAGACCTACGTCGGCCTGGAGGAGGCCGCCCAGCTGATCCGCACCTACGAGGTGCAGTTCATCCCCGGGCTGCTCCAGTCCGAGGAGTACGCACGGGCGGTTTTCGGACAGAGTCGGCCGGTCATCAGCGAGGAGGAGGTCGAGCGGCGGGTCAGCCTGCGGCTGCGCCGCCAGAAGCTGCTGGCCGAGGGCGCCAGCCCGCGCCTGTGGGCCGTCATCGACGAGGCGGCGCTGCGCCGGCCGGTCGGCGGGCCCAAGGTGATGCGCGGTCAGGTGCAGTACCTGATCGACGTCGCCGAGCAGGCCAACGTGGTGATCCAGGTCATGCCGTTCCGGTTCGGCGCGCACGCGGGCGAGTCCGGGGCGTTCACGATCCTGCGCTTCCCGGAGCAGGACCTCGCGGACGTGGTCTACCTGGAGCAGCTCACCAGCGCGCTCTACCTGGACAAGCGCGACGACGTCGACGCCTACATCCAGGTCATGGAGCGGCTCTGCGTGGACAGCCTCACGCCGGAACGCACGGTGGACCTGCTCGCCTCGATCCTGAAGGAACGCTGAGCCGCTGCCGTCCGGGGCCTGTGAGATCCCTCCCTCGCAAGCCCCACCGGCAGCCGGTCACCAGGCCGCCCACCCGCCGTCAGCCGCGGGCCGGCGGCCGTTCGCGTTCCGGCGGGGACTGCTGCGGCGGGCGGCCCAGTTCCCAGGCCAGGCCGTAGCGGCCGAAGAGGTCGGCGCGAATCAGCGCCAGCGGGCTCTCGGCGCCCGGCAGCAGCACCCCGATGCAGCCGCCCATCAGCGCGCTGCGCAGCACCGCGTGCTCGGCGACCGGGTCGGGCGCGCCCCAGTCCCGCAGCAGTCCCTGGAGGATGGCGCCGAGCTGCTGCTGCTCCGGGTCCTGGACGAAGGCGCCGTTGTCCGGGTCGAGGATCAGCGCCAGGTGCGAGCGCATCACCCGGGGGTGGTCCATCGCCAGGCCGAGCACGGTGTCGATCGCCCCGGCCAGCCGTGCGTCGGGGGATGACCCGGGGGCCAGTTCCGCCAGCGTGGCGGCCAGTGACTGGTGCATCATCCGGTGCGTCGCGGACTGCATGAGCAGCCGTTTGCCGTCGAAGTAGTACGAGAGCAGTCCGCGGGCGAGACCGGCCCGCTCGGCGATGTCCGTGAGCGTGGTGCCCGCGTAACCGCACTGGTCGACCAGCTCGACGGTGGCCCGCATGATCCGCCGGCGGGAGCGTTGCCGCATCTCCTCATTGACCGAATCCCCGCGAGGTGCCATCGTGTCTGCTCCGAACGTTCGTTGGCTCCGGGCCAATATACTTGTGGAGCCGACAGTCGCACCGGGGTACCGTGCCCCGGCGGGCACTGCCCGGGCGGCGGCCACGAAGACGGCCGGCTCCACCGACACGGGGGTTTGGTGGAGCCGGCGCCATGGCCCGACGGCGCGCAGGCCGGTTACGGGCGCGGCCCGGTCATGGGCGGGGTCCGGGGGCTAGCGCCCGGCCAGGACGTCGGCCCGGGCCGGGATCGACCCGACCGGCGGCTCGTCACGATCCGGCACGGGTGCGGGAACCGCCTTGCGACGCCGGTCCACCAGGGCGCCCGCCGTCGCGACCACCAGGCCGACCACCGCGACCACAGTGACGAACAGCAGCGCCGGCCGGTAGCCGTCCAGCTGGGCCTGCGGGCTGTCGCCGCCCGCGCTGCCGGCCGTGATCATCGCGGTCGCCCCGGCGAGGACCACCGCGGTGCCGACCTGGATCGCGGTGTTCACCAGACCCGAGGCCAGTCCCTGCTCCTCGTCGCTCACGCCGTCGGTGGCGGCGATGTTCACCGAGGGGAAGGCGAACGCGAAGCCCACACCGAGCAGCAGCATCGAGGGCAGCACCAGGCCCGGGTACGAGCTGTGCTCGTCCAGCCGCAGGAACAGGGCGAAGGCGGCGACCAGTGAGGCCAGGCCGATCGGCAGCAGCCGCCCGGTGCCGAAGCGGTCCACGATCGGGCCCATGAACGGCGCCGAGAGCGCGATGAGGGCCGCGGCGGGCAGCAGTCCGAGCGCCATCTCCAGGGCCGACCAGCCGAGCAGGTGCTGGAGGTAGAGGGTGACCACGAACTGGAACCCGCCGTACGCGCCGGTCATCGCGAAGGCGACCACGTTGGCGCGGGCGACCGAGCCGTTGCGGAAGATGCCGAGCCGTACCAGCGGGTGCGCGGTGCGGCTCTCCACCCGCAGGAAAGCGGCTGCCAGCACGGCGACGACCAGCAGCGAGCCGAGGGTGCGCGGGCTCAGCCAGCCGGTGCCCTGGGCCTCGGTCACGGTGAAGACCAGCAGCATGACGGTCGCCGTGCCGGTGATCGCGCCGAGGACGTCGTAGCCGCCCTGGGCGCGCTCCTCGACCGGGCGGGGGAGGAGCCGGACGGCGAAGAGCAGGGCGAGCAGCGCGACCGGGACGGGCATCAGGAAGGTCCAGCGCCAGCCGACCGAGGTGAGCAGGCCGCTGAGCACCAGGCCGAGCGAGAAGCCGCTGGCGCCGCAGGTGGTGTAGATCGACAGCGCGCGGTTGCGGGCGGGGCCCTCCGCGAAGGTCGTGGTGATGATCGACAGGCCGGCCGGGGCGGTGAAGGCGGCGCTGACGCCCTTGAGGAAGCGGGCCGCGATCAGCAGGCCGCCGTCGTCGACCAGGCCGCCGACCAGCGATGCGGCGGCGAAGACGCCCAGGGCGACCAGGAACACCCGGCGGCGGCCGAGCAGGTCGGCGGCGCGCCCGCCGAGCAGCAGCAGGCCGCCGTAGCCGAGTACGTATCCGGAGACCACCCACTGCAGGGTGGAGGTGGACAGGTGCAGGTCGGAGCCGATGGACGGAAGGGCGACGCCCACCATGGAGACGTCCAGGGCGTCCAGGAACATGGCGGCGCAGAGCACGATCAGGGTGCCCCAGAGGCGGGGAGTCCAGTGCGGCCCGCTGGTTGACGGGGCGTCGGGTGACGTGACGGTCGCGGTGGTCATGGGGGGGACAGTACATGCACATGCATTCAATGCAAATGAATTAAATGTGAACGCATTAATTGTCGATGCACGTGCTAGGGTGGCGGCGTGGCTGAACTCGACTCCCCGGCGGAGGCCGGTCTCGTCGCGCAGTGGCGCGAACTGCTGGCCCGGCATGCCGCCGCGGCCTGCGCCCTCGACCGCGAGCTGGGCGACCGGTACGGGCTGGGCATGAGCGAGTTCGAGGTGTTGGAGCGGCTCGTCGAGAACTGCGGAGGTGGCGGGGGCCAGCCGGTGCGGGTGAGCGAGCTGGCCCACACCGTCCATCTGAGCCAGAGCGCGCTCTCGCGGCTGATCGCCCGCCTGGAGAAGGCCGGACTGGTCACCCGGGCGATGTGTGAGAGCGACCGCCGGGGCGTGCAGCTCACCCTCACCGAGGCCGGCCGGGAGCGCTACGAGCAGGCCAGGCCGCTCCACCGCCGGGTACTGGAGCAGGCCCTCGGTGGCGGTCCCGGCCCGGCCGGCGGATCAGCCTCCGGCTGACGCCTCGTCAGAGGCGCCGCGCCGGTGCGGTGTCGACCTCACAGCAGGGAGTGCAGCCCCGGTGCCGCGGCCAGCAGTACGACCACGGCGGGCGCGGCGAGCGCCGCGACGGTGAGCCGCAGCCGGTGCGGGACGGAGAGCCGCGGACGGCCCGCGAGCAGTCGGTCCACCCGCTTCGGGGACTGTGCCAGGCCGGGCGGGCAGGAGCCGAACACCCCGCGGTCCAGGTTGAGTTCGGCCAGCGCGAGGGCGGTGGTGTGCCGGCCGTGCCGACGGGCGGCCCGGTCGTCGGCGGCCAGTTCGACCAGCTCCGCCACCTGGTTCCGGAAGGCGCTGAACACGCCGACCCCCGGGAAACCCGAGGCGAGCGCCTGGGCGAACTGCTGGAGCCAGTGGTGCCGGGCCCGGACGTGACCGCGCTCATGGCTCAGCACGGCGGCCAGCTCCCGGTCGGTCAGCTGCTGGAGGGCGCCGGTGGTGACCACCAGCCGGGAGTCCGGGCCGGGCAGCGACCAGGCCTCCGGGCGGACGTTCTCCAGGACCACCAGCCGTTCCCGGCGGCTCCGGGCGGTCTCGATGGTGTCGGGCAACTCCGGTGCCCGGTTTGCCAGTTGGGCATGCCGTCGACTGCGCAGCGCCTTCGCCGTACGAACCTCCCGGGTCAGCGCCAGCACCGTCTGCACCCCGCCCGCGGCCAGCACCGCGGCGCACAGCCGACCCCAGCCCTCGGCCTCCTGGAGGCCGTACGCCGCCTCCACGCCGTGCGGTGCGCCCGCGAACAGCAGCGAGCGCAGCTCCGGCAGGGCGGCGGAGGCCGCCAGGAGGAGGCCCAGCGCGCAGCAGAGCAGAACGGCCACCACCAGGCACTGCCACACCAGCAGCGCCAGCACCGGTTCGCGCTCCGCCCAGCGGGCCCGGGCCAGCAGCCGGGGCACGAGGGTCGAGAGCAGCAGGCCGAGCAGCAGCAGGCCGATCAGGGCAGGCATCGATGGGCTCCCCGAGTACGCACGGAACGCGACAACGCGCTCCCTGCCAACCTATGCGCTGGCGACGCCCGGTGGAACGGCTTTCGACCGGCCAGTGACCAACGCCACGCTCGGACGGGGGCTTTGGGGCGCCGGGCCCGGGCCCGGGCTTTGGCGTGGAGGGGGCGGAGCCGGGGGCTTCGGCGTGGCGGGCGGAGGCTGTGGGGTGTCGGGCGGGTGTCCCGCAGGTCGTCACATGGTCAGGAGCATGGCGAACATGCCGATGCCCATGGTCAGTCGGCAGGCCTGTGGCAGCCCGGCGGTGCCGACCGCGAGGGTGCCCGCCGGAGTGCGCAGCAGCCGGCTGCCGGTCCAGACGGTGTACGCGGCGAAGTAGAGGAGGAGCACCCCGGTCAGCAGTGGAAGGCCCAGGGCGGCGGCTCGGTGGTGGCCGTGTCCGGAGGTGGACGCCATCGCGAGGGCCATGTACGTCATGGCGAGCGCGCCGACCGCGTGGTGCAACCGGTGCGCCCGGCCGGCCGGGGCGTGGGCGGCGGCGAGCAGAAAGGCGGTGGCGGGGAGGCCGAAGAGTCCGGCCCAGACGGCGGGCGGGACGGTGGCGCCGGTGACGGCCATCGCGGCCATGCCCAACCCCATCAGGGCCTCGGCGGCGTCGGACTCGCGAGCGAGCGGCCGGTGCCCACCGCCCGGGGCGCAGGGGGAGTGGCGCAGCCGGACCAGGCAGGACGTGCCGGCGCCGGTGGCGAGGAGGGCGAGGAGCCAGTTGACCAGGGTGGGTCCGTGCAACGGCGGCCTCCCGGGGCGGTGGGCGCCGGGGGCGGCGAACAGGGGACAGCGAACAGCGGTCGGCGGACAGATGACAGCGAACAGATGATGAAATCTGTCGGCTGTCATCCGTCATCCGTGAGCTGTCATCTGTTCGCCGCCCCCGTGCGCGGCGACGGACGTCCGGTCCACGATCACCGCACCCGGCCGGGCACGGCCAGGGCGCGTACAGGGGCGCACAGTGGTGCCCGTCGTTGCGAAAGCCCTGGCCGCGCACCCGTCGCGTACTCGTTGCGCACCCGTCGCACGCCTGGTCGCACTCCCCGGCCGATCGGGCCGCTCACCCGGCCGCCACCAGGTGGGGGCGCTCAGCCCTGGAGCCGACCCGAGGCGACCACCCGGCTGAGGAACTGCCGCGTCCGCTCCTCCTGCGGATCGCCGAACACCTGCTCCGGCGGCCCCTGTTCGAGCACCACCCCGCCGTCCAGGAAGCAGACCTGGTCGGCGACCTCACGGGCGAAGCCCATCTCGTGGGTGGAGAGGACCATCGTCATCCCCTGTTCCTTGAGGTCCCGCACCACCGACAGCACCTCGCCGACCAGCACCGGGTCGAGCGCCGCGGTGATCTCGTCGAGGAGCAGCAGCCGCGGCCCGGTGGCCAGCGCGCGCACGATGGCGACCCGCTGCTGCTGCCCGCCGGAGAGCCGGTCCGGGTACTCCTCGGCCTTGGCCGCCAGCCCGAGCCGGTCGAGCAGTTCCAGCGCCCGGGCCCGTGCCTCGGCCCGGGCGACGCGGTGCACCCGGCGCGGGGCGAGCGTGATGTTCTCCAGCACCGTCAGATGAGGGAACAGGTTGTACGACTGGAACACCACGCCGATCCGGCGCCGCACGGCGTCCTCGTCCGCGCGCGGATCGGTGATCTCCTCGCCGTCGAGGAAGATCGCCCCGTCGTCGATCCCCTCCAGCAGGTTGACGCAGCGCATCAGCGTGGACTTGCCGGAGCCGGAGGCCCCGATCAGGGCCGTCACCGAGTGCTCGGCCACGGCGAGGTCCACGTCGCGCAGCACCACCTGGCCGCCGAAGGTCTTGCGCACCGACTCCAGCCGGAGCACGTTGCTCGACGTCACACCGCACCTCCCTGGAGCTGGCGACGGTTCATCCGGGCGGTCAGCCAGTCGGCGAACCGGGTCAGCGGAATGGTCAGCACGATGAACACCAGCCCCGCCACCAGGTACGGCGTGAAGTTGAAGGACCGGGCCGCGATGATCTTCGCCGCGTACACCGCGTCGATCGCGCCGCCGATCGAGACCAGCCCGGTGTCCTTCTGGAGGCTCACCAGGTTGTTGAGCAGCGGCGGCACGACCCGGCGGACGGCCTGCGGCAGCACCACGTACCGCATCGTCTGCGCGTTGGTCAGCCCCAGCGACCGTGCCGCGGCCCGCTGGCTCGGGTGCACCGACTCGATACCGGAGCGGAACACCTCCGACACGTACGCCGAGTAGGTCAGCACCAGGGCGGCCCCGCCCAGCAGCAGCGGATCGGTGGTCACCCCGGTCAGCCGAAGCGCCGGCACCCCGGTGATCATCACCAGCAGGCAGATGATCATCGGCAGCCCGAGGAAGAAGTCCACGTACGCGGTGGCCAACAGCCGTACCGGCAGGAAGACCGGACCGCGCAGCGTCCGCAGCACCGCCAGCAGCAGCCCGAACAGCAGGATCAGAGCCCCGCAGCCGAGCATCAGCTCCAGGTTCAGCCGCAGTCCCTTCAGCACCTCGGGCAGTGCCTGACGGGCGTAGTCGAGGTTGAAGAAGGTCCGCCGAGTCACCTCCCACCCGGGGGAGTTGACGATCAGGAGGTACAGCACGACGGCCGTGGCCAGGGTCGAGCCGGTGGCGATCAGCGCCGAGCGGCGGGCCCGGGACCGCCGGTACGCCTCGTGCGCCAGCCGCCGCTCGGACGGACGGTAGTCGTCCTCCGTCGCCGGCGCCCCGGTCGGTGGTGCGGTGCGCGGCGTCGGCGCCTTGGTGAGCTCCGCCGGACCGGCGGCGCCCGGCGCCTGCCCGCCCGGTGTCTCCAGGCCCGGTGCCTCCAGGCCCGGCGCCTCCCCGCCCGGTCCGGGGCTCAGGTCAGCGCTCACTTCAGCACCGGTGCCGAGACGGCGTCGGACAGCCACTGCTTCTCCAGCTTCGCCAGCGTGCCGTCGGCGCGCAGCGCGTCCACGGCCTGGGAGACGCAGCCGGTCAGCTTGGAGCCCTTGTCCAGCACCAGGCCGAACTGCTCGGCCTGCGCGGCGGCCTCGAACTGGCCGACCACCTGGGCCTCCGGGACCTCGGCGCCGGTGATGTAGAAGGCGGTCGGCAGGTCCACCACCAGGGCGTCGATCTGGCCGTTCTTCAGCGCGGCCTTGGCCAGGTCGTTGGAGTCGAAGACGGCCGGCTGGGTGCTCGGCTTGATGGTGTTGGTGATGGTGTCCAGGCTCGTGGTGCCGACCTGCGCGCCGAGCTTGGCGCCCTTGAGGTCGGCGATGCTCCTGGCGCCCGCCGCCTTGGAGTTCTTCAGCGCGATGACGGTCTGGCGCACGTCGTAGTAGCCGGAGGAGAAGTCCACGGCCTGCTTGCGCTCGTCGCTGACGGACACCTGGTTGATGTCGAAGTCGAAGTCCTTGGCGCCCGGGGAGGTCGCCTTGTTGAACGGCGCGACCACCCAGCCGACCTTCTCCTTCGGGTAGCCGAGCTTCTCGGCGACCGCGTAGGCCACGGCGGACTCGAAGCCCTTGCCGTTCTCCGGCTTGTCCTCGGAGAACCACGGGTCGTACGCGGGCTTGTCGGTGCCGACGGTCAGCGTTCCGGCGGTGCGCGTGGCCAGCGCCCCCGGCGCGCAGCCCGCCGCCGTCCCGCCCGTGCCCGAGGCGGCGTCGGACTTCGGGTCCTGCGGTGCGCAGGCGGTCAGCACGGCCGCGGCGGCGACCAGCGCGGCGATGGGCAGTACGGCGGAGGGCTTGCGGAGGGTCATGACGGGGCTCCAGGGAAGGACCGGCGGGACGGGGGGAACGAGGAGGGGCACGGGAGGGCGCGACGGGCGGCCCGCATCCCGGCGGGTCACTTCCCCCCGGTGGCGGCGCCGGAACACACGCGGCATGGTCGGCGTACGGGCCCGCGTCCGCGGCGCCCCCCGAGCCGGATCGGCAGCAGCCGCGGCGGCGGCAGGCCGGTCAACAGCAGCGGCGACAGCGGCAGCTCAGGCCGCGCGCGCGACGGCGACGGCAGACGTGCCGACGGGAGGGCGCCCGGAAGGGGCTGTCGTGGCGTACGGCCACCGTGATCACCGCCGGGAGCATGCGGGGAGGTTCGCATCAGAACAGCGCATCTGTCCAGAACATCCAGATCACTGTCCACATGCCGGACAATCCGCCTCCCGTCGAAGGTTTGGGCGCCGGAGGGGCGGTGCACCGGAGCTTTGCCGGTCCGGGCCCTCTTGAACAGGAGAACCTTTCGTACTTATGGTGTCCCCGTTGAAATAACTCCTGTCGAAGTGAGTCCACGATGCAGAATCTTTCGCCAAGGCTCGCTGTGGCGGCCGACGCCCCGGTCTCGACCCTCGCCGGCCACCCGGCCTGGCTGCGCCTGAAGGAGGCCGTCGAGACGCTGCGCCCGCTCCAGTCGAAGGACGGCTCGATCGACCTGGCCGCCGTCCAGCGGCACACGGTCGACCCGCTGGTCGCCACCGTCCGCGCCGCCGTCCAGGAGCTCGCTCCGAACTTCCCGCACGACGCCGCCTACCTGGCCGCCGTCGACGCGGACCTCGCCAAGTGGGCCGACACCGGCTACCGCGAGCCCGACTTCCTGGACTCGCTGCTCGCCTTCCAGCCCGCCGACCAGCGCGAGGACGGGCTGGAGCACCTGGTCGTCTTCCCGATGTACACCCAGAACGGCAACCCGGACCGCAACCTGGAAGCCGTCCTGCTGAGCGTCGTGTGGCCCGACTGGCTGGCCGAGCTGGAGCGCACTCGCTTCGACAACCCGATGTTCGTGCCGATCACCTTCACGGACTTCACCGCCGGCTACGACACCAACTCCGCCGTGCTCTTCCCCGAGACGGTCTCCGTGCGCAAGGCGCCGGAGCGTTTCACCTGGGGCGGCATCTTCTGCGACCGCGAGGCCGCCCGCTTCCGCGCCGTCTCCACCAGCGCCGTCCAGCAGCTCGGCCTGGAGATCCCGGCTGACGCCGAGGGCCTGCTCCAGGACCAGCAGCGCGCGCAGGAGACCTTCGTCCTGTGGGACCTGGTCCACGACCGCACCCACAGCCACGGCGACCTGCCGTTCGACCCCTTCATGATCAAGCAGCGCAGCCCGTTCTGGATGTACGGTCTGGAGGAGCTCCGCTGCGACCTCACCACCTTCAAGGAGGCGGTGAAGCTGGAGACCGAGGGCAACCAGCACGCCCGCGACGTCCAGTACGCGGTCCTCTTCGACCGCCTGTTCCGCTTCCCGGTCTCCGGCGACCGGGTGCGCAACTACGACGGCATGGGCGGCCAGCTGCTCTTCGCCTACCTGCACAAGCACGACGCGCTGCGCTGGCGCGACAACCGCCTCAGCATCGACTGGGAGCGCGCCCCGCAGGTCACCAACGCGCTCTGCGCGGAGATCGAGACCCTCTACCGCGACGGCATCGACCGGCCGAAGCCGGCCCACTGGATCGCCGCCTACGAGCTGGTCTCCCGTTACCTCACCCCGCACCCGGCCTCCACCTGGGCGAAGGGCTCCGAGGCGCTGCCGCTCGACATCACCGACGGCAAGGCCCTCAACAAGGCCCTGTGCGACGCCGTGCTCCCGGACGAGTTCCCGCTGAGCATGTTCTACGAGGCCCTCAACAAGAAGCTGAGCGGCGTCATCGCCGCCACCGCCGGCATCACCGGCGCCGGGATCCAGGGAGCCGCCGCGTGACCACCTCCACCAACGCCCCGCTGGCCGGCAAGGTCATCGCCGTCGCCGGAGCCAGCGGCCCGGCCGGCCGCGCCGTGCTGCGCCGCCTCACCGCCGACGGTGCCACCGTGATCGGCGCCGACATCGACGCCCAGCGCCTGGAGTCCGCCCTGGACGCCACCCGGGTGGCCGTCCGCGGCGCCAAGGTCAGCGGCCAGGTGATCGACCTGCTCGACCCGCAGGAGGTCCACGACTGGGCCGACCACCTGGAGTCGGAGCACGGCCACGTCGACGGCCTGTTCCACCTGGTCGGCGGCTGGCGCGGCAGCAAGACCTTCTTCGACACCCGGCTGGACGACTGGGACTTCCTGCACGACACCGTCGTGCGGACCCTCCAGCACACCTCGCTGGCCTTCCAGCCCGCGCTGGTCCGCAGCACCGCCGGCCGCTACGCGATGATCTCCGCCGCCGCCGCGCACAAGCCCACCGCAGGCGGCGCCGCCTACGCGGCCGCCAAGGCCGCCACCGAGGCGTGGACCCTCGCCATGGCGGACTCCTTCAAGAAGGAGACCACCGACCCCGACGGCGAGCCCACCGCCGCGGCTGCGATCCTGGTCATCAAGGCGCTGGTCAGCCCCGAGATGCGGGCCGAGAAGCCGGAGGCGAAGTTCGCCGGCTTCACGGACACCACCGACCTCGCCGGACACCTGGCGGGCCTCTGGGACCGCCCCGCAGCAGAACTGAACGGACAGCACCTGTGGTTGACAGCCCGATGACCGACCTCACCCGTACGGACGCGGTACGGCGGCACGACCCCACCGTCCGCGGATTCGCCAGCGACAACTACGCCGGCGTCCACCCGGAGGTCCTCGCCGCGATAGCCCTCGCCAACGGCGGTCACCAGATCGCCTACGGCGAGGACGACTACACGGCCCACCTCCAGGACGTCTTCCGCCGCCACTTCGGCGAGAAGGCCGAGGCCTACCCCGTCTTCAACGGCACCGGCGCCAACGTGGTCGCCCTCCAGTCGCTGCTCCCGCGCTGGGGCGCGGTGGTCTGCGCAGAGTCGGCCCACATCCACGTCGACGAGGGCGGCGCCCCGGAGAAGATGGGCGGCATCAAGCTGCTCACCGTCCCCACCCCGGACGGCAAGCTCACCCCCGAGCTGCTCGACCAGCAGGCCTGGGGCTTCGGCGACGAGCACCGCGCGCAGCCGCTCGCGGTCTCCATCACCCAGAGCACCGAGCTCGGCACCCTCTACAGCCCCGACGAGATCCGCGCGATCACCGAGCACGCCCACCAGCTGGGCATGCTCGTCCACGTGGACGGCTCCCGACTGGCCAACGCCGCCGCCTCGCTCGGCCTGCCGCTGCGCGAGTTCACCACCGACGTCGGCGTCGACGTGCTCTCCTTCGGCGGGACGAAGAACGGCCTGCTGTTCGGCGAGGTCGTGGTGGTGCTCAACCCGGAGCGGGTGCTCAACATCAAGTACCTGCGCAAGACCTCGATGCAGCTCGCGTCGAAGATGCGCTTCGTCTCGGTCCAGTTCGAGGCGCTGCTCTCCGGCGACCTCTACCTCCGCAACGCCGGCCACGCCAACGCGATGGCCAGCCGCCTGGAGGCAGCGGTCCGGAAGATCGACGGCGTTGAGGTGGTCCGCCCGGTCCAGGCGAACGCGGTCTTCGCGATCCTCCCGCGCGAGGTGAGCGAGCGGCTCCAGAAGCGCTACCGCTTCTACTTCTGGAACGAGCACACCGGTGAGGTCCGCTGGATGTGCGCCTACGACACCACGGAGGCCGACATCGACGCCTTCGCGGCGGCCATCGCCGAGGAGATGGGCCGCGCCTGACGGTGCCCGAACCACGGATCGTCCCGTCCCGCGTCAGCGGGACGGGACGATTTGCATGTGGCGGGCCGGTCCCCGTACAGTTCCGGAGTCGCCGCGGGAGACCGGGGCGGCAAAACGGAAAGCAAATCCGATGAATGAAACTCCGGAAAACGGAGCGGAAAACATCTGATAAGCTGGAAACACGAAAGAACGAAGCCCGGAGGGTCCGCTGGAAGGCGG